>NZ_DATNPA010000632.1:0-5153 GCF_036703385.1 Allocoleopsis sp.
GATACTATGTTGAGGAAAATGTTCGCCACGATGTTGCTGCTAGTCGGTTGCAAAATGATGTTTTCTAGCTAAACATCGAAGTAAATATAGTCGTTCTAAAATCCCTACCTTTCTACTTTCTAGCAATGAGGTGAAATATGACTGCTTCAACCATGATGAACAAAACGGCGACCATATCCAATTCCGTTCAATTTGTTGAGCAAGAATTTACTAAGTCTTTAGCACCAAGCGAAGAAACGACTTCCTCGATTTATTGGGCAAACGTATTAAACGCCAAGACAATACGAATGGATGAATCAGAGAACTTAGCCTCAAACAAAACTAAACCAACAAAGCGTCGTATCTATTGGTGGATGTAGAAATATACATGAGAACCATTGGCGATCGCGTATTGAGTTAATGAAATGAGTAGAATTTTATTGCCTAGGCTAATTGAGAATGGCAATACTTTAAAATTGGCTTAAAAAAGTTAAATTTTTGACACAAATTGGAGAAACATATGTCACAAGATAAATTTAACAACAATTCTAAGATACGAGATAAATCTCTGAGTCTTCTTAATTATTTAGGTTTATGGTCGCAATGTGGACTTGATTGGAGTTTGACGATTAAAGAGGAAATTGAAGACGCTGTCGCTCAGCCCATTGAAGAAAATAAGCTTAAGCATACTAAGAAAGTAGTCAGATTCAGCGCCTTAACTATTTTAGCCTTACTGGGTACTGCTATCTGGATTCTGGCTCCAAAAATTTATCAGACGGTGCAAGAAGTAGGTAGAAATTCGGTTGAACAATTGAACGCTCAGGCAAAGCAGAAAATAGGAGGAAACTACTAATGATAATGACCGATTCTCGTTGCATGATTCCGATTGCCAAGTCTCCCCAAGAATACCAAGCTTATCGGATTAGTCCTAATTCTAGTAATAAGTTAGCGATCGCCTTCGATCCGTTCAAAGATAAAGTCTCATTTACCTGCTGTGTCGAAATTTTCGATGTCGGCGGAAAGACACCTCCCAACCGACATATGTATGCGACAGAAATGTTTTTTGTCCTCAAAGGAGAAGGACGGGCAACTTGTGATGGCAAGACGATACTAATTCAGGAAGGCGATAGTCTTTTGGTACCTCCCACTGGAATTCATGCCATCGAAAACACAGGAAAAAGTCGCTTGTATACCCTGACGATTATGGTGCCAAATGAAGAGTTTGCTGAACTAATTCGCAGTGGAGTGCCAGCCGAACTGGATGAGGAAGATTTAGCTGTACTGCGAGGAAAAGCTGCGAACGCATAGTTCAAATCCGAACTGAATCAATTAGAATCGCGCCCACTTCCTAATGCACCCATTAAAAATACAGAATTCGTCACTTGGAGGATTTGCAAATGGTTGAAAAACAACTATCTAAATTGGATCTCAAGCCATTCATCACCGACGGAGATTACCATCCATCCCCGATCGCTTGGGAAGACCAAGTGTTTTACTTTATGATGCTCGATCGCTTTTCCGACGATAAGGAAACTGGATACAAGGATATTGAGGGAAATGTAGTGCCTGAAAGCGAAATCCGCACCATCCCGATGTTCAAAGAGCAAGATAAAGAAAATGCTGTAAAAACTCCAGAAGACACAGCACGTTGGCGTGAAGCTGGAGTTAAATATGTCGGCGGTAATCTCAAGGGGCTAAAAAGCAAAATTGGTTACTTAAAACGCTTGGGAGTGACAGCTATATGGATTAGCCCAATTTTCAAGCAGGTAAGATTTCAAGACACCTATCACGGCTATGGCATCCAAGATTTCCTTGAAATTGAGCCTCATTTTGGCACCCGCGAGGATTTGAAAGACTTGGTAAAAACGGCTCATGCCAACGGCATCTATGTGATTTTGGATATTATTCTAAATCACACTGGTAACGTGTTTAGTTATGCTCCCGATCGCTATTGGGTGCAAGATGGAAATGGAAATTCGGTTCTCGATCCCCGTTGGGATGGAAATCCTTATCAAGTTAAGGGCTTTAACGATAAAGAAGGACATCCTACTATCCCGTTTCAGAAAACTGATCCCGACAATCCCTCAACCTGGCCCGATGTGGATGCAGCCATTTGGCCTATTGAATTCCAAGACCCATCATTCTACACCCAAAAAGGACATATCAATAACTGGGACTACAACCCAGAGTATTTAGAGGGGGATTTTTCCGATTTAAAAGATGTCACCCACGGTCACGGAAACCTTGACAATTATACCCCTTCTGCTGCGCTCAAAAATCTTTGTAAAGCGTATGTGTTTTGGATAGCGGATGCAGACATTGATGGATTCCGCATTGATACGGTCAAACACATGGAAGTAGGCGCTACTCGCTTTTTTGCTTCAGTTATCCATGAATTTACTCAAAGTATTGGCAAGGAAAAATTTTTCTTAGTCGGTGAGATTACTGGAGGACGGGTAAATGCCTTTAAAATTTTAGAACAAACGGGTTTAGATGCCGCTTTGGGTATCGATGATATCCCCGACAAACTCGAATACCTGATAAAAGGATATCGCAATCCCAGAGACTACTTTAGCCTATTTCGTAACTCTGAGCTGGTTGATAAAGAGTCTCACATTTGGTTTAGAAACAAGGTCGTCAGCATGTTTGACGACCACGATCAAGTCCGCAAAGGAGCAAACAAAGGTCGGTTTTGTGCTGACCCCGATGCCCAGAAAGTTGTATTGAATGCTGTCGCCCTCAATGCAATGACTCTAGGAATTCCTTGTATTTACTACGGCACCGAACAAGGCTTTGACGGTAGTGGAGGAAGCGATCGCTATTTGCGGGAAGCCATGTTTGGCGGCGAGTTCGGAGCATTCAGAAGCCGGGGAGTACACTTTTTCAATGAAGAGAACCCCATCTATCAAGAACTAGCGACAATTTTGAAAATCCGCAGTGAAAAAAAGGTTTTGCGTCGAGGTCGTCAATACTTACGCTCGATTTCTGGAGATGGGCAAAACTTTGGTTTGCCGGAAATGATTGGGGGTCAGATACGCTCCGTTGTTCCTTGGTCTCGTGTTTTCAGTTTGAAGGAAATGCTGTTGGCTATTAATACCGACTATTATCAGCCTCAAACCGCCTGGATAAGCATTGATGACCAATTGCACAATGAAGGTGAAGTTCTGACGTGCATCTACTCTACGGATAAAGAACAAATAGGTCAAGAGGTACCCGTTGAATCTCGAAATGGCAAGTCTGTTAAGATTACGGTTCCAGCCGCAGGCTTTGTGATTTACGAGTAACTCAACGGGTAATGCGTTGTTGATGGTTCATAGCAGCGAGATGCTATAAACCATCAACGCTGATAAAGCGATAAGCAAATTTCTTTTTTCACTATTTTTGTAAAAAAGTTGAACAAGGGTGACCATGACTAAAAATATCTACGCCCTCTTGGTTGGAATCGATGCCTATCATCCTGCATCAGTTCCCGTCATTCCTCCCTTAAAAGGTTCTGTTAATGACATTAAAGCAGTAGAAGCATATCTCCGAGAGCGAACTAAAGGGGGTAAATGGAAACTTGTAGAATCCACTAATGTACCGTGGATACTCACAAATGAACAAGCAACTCGTCAAGCGATTGTCAACAGTTTTGAGCAGCACTTGTGCAATGCTAACAGTGATGATGTCGTGTTTTTTTACTACTGCGGTCATGGTGCTCAAGAGAAGGCAGCAGAAGATTTTTGGCATTTAGAGCCAGACCGTTTAAATGAAACCTTAGTTTGCTACGACAGCCGTACAGAGGGTAGCCAGGATTTAGCTGATAAGGAATTAGCTTACCTAATTTCCCAAGTGGCACAGAACAATCCCCATGTCGTGATAATTTTGGACTGCTGTCACTCCGGTTCTGGAACCAGAGATTTGTCTCCAGAAGTCACAGTACGTCGTGCGCCTGTAGATTCGCGAGAGCGACCTTTGAGCAGCTATATTTTTGCTCAAGATAAAACAGCATTAGATAAATTGTTAACGTCTTCCCGTAACCTGGAAAAGAAAACGACGGGTATAGTGTTACCCAAAGGAAGGCACGTTATGCTTTCTGCCTGTCGAGACTATGAGCTAGCAAAGGAATATAAAGGACAAGATGGTCAACCGCGAGGTGCTTTTTCCTACTTCCTTCTGGAAACGTTGCAGCGAACTAATGGCAGCTTAACGTATCGAGATTTAGTCAGAACTCTTAATGCACTAGTAAGCGGTAAAGTTCAAGACCAATCCCCTCAAGTTGAAGCAACTGATTCCGAGGAGTTAAACCAACCCTTCTTAGGTGGTGCAATTACGGAACGACCTTTCTACTTCACCTTAACTTATAGCAGTAAAGACAAGAGTTGGGCGATCGATGGCGGGACGTTGCATGGTATTCCCAAATCGAGTGGAGATATTTTATTAGCAATCTTTCCGGCAGGAAGTACCCCAGAACAGTTACGTCAATCTGATAGCGAAGCGGTAGCGACGTTAGGAGCGTCAGAAGCTTTATTGCAAGCGCGAGTTACTCAAGTGCTGCCACAACGCAGCAAAGTGGAACTTATTAGTGACAACCAAATCTTATCTGAAAACGAGAGTTATTGGGCGGTTGTAACCAGCTTGCCAATAGAGCCTTTGAAGGTTTATTTTCAGGGTGAACAAGCAGGTATAGAACTAGCGCACCAAGCACTCTTAAAAGCCGACGCTAATGAACGCTCTTCGTTGTACGTGCGCCGAGTCGATGCATCTACGGATGCAGATTACCAATTACTAGCTCGCGAGGGACAATACTGGCTGACATTGCCTACAGATGACCGTCCTTTGGTTGCGCCACTTCCAGAAAAACCCGACCAAGCCAGTTACACGCCAGAACGCGCTTTGCAAGTTATTCAACGATTGGAACATATCGCTCGTTGGACTAACACACTGGAATTGGAAAGCCCAGCCACGACGCGGATTAAGCCAGATGATCTGAAGATGGAGATTGTCCTTCACACTCTTGGTGCCTCTTCATTAGATGGCGACAACTCCGAGACAACCGCTAAAGAAGCGTCTGATATGCGTTTGGAGTATGAATATCAGGATGGTGAGTGGAGTCCACCTACCTACTATGTCAGGCTAACTAACAACAGTAAGAAAACTCTCTATTGCAATGTATTAGACCTAACAGAGAGTTT
>NZ_DATNPA010000633.1:0-3491 GCF_036703385.1 Allocoleopsis sp.
CAGGAATCACCTGCAAAAACGCATCAAAGTCTTTCAATGCCGCTCGGTAGTTGTCTAGAGCCTTCTGATAATTTCCGCTAGAAGAGGCGAGGTCAATGCTTTCCAAGCGGGCGAATAAGTCTTTTGCTGCCTCCCTCGCTGCCTTTTGATCTTTGGGCAGGAGTTCACGAGTAATGTAGCTCATTTTCTGCCGCAGTTCACCCAATGGGCCATGAATAAAGGAGCCTACCTCAGTCCAATCTCGGTTTTGAATGTCGGTTTCAAGGATTGAAATTTTATCGCGCAGATCAGTCACGGTGCCAGCATATTTTTGAATCTGCGCCATCTTTTCAGGTGTGTAGGTAGGCGGCTTTGTGGCTGTCGGGCTACTACAGCTCACTAAAAAAGCCATCACCATTGCCAGCATGACAGCTAGAAGCGATCGGTAACTTTTGTTAACCATGTGTTTCGCAATTCACCAAGGAATCGGGAGATTTACAGAGTTTTGCCTGCAATATAGCTCAAAATCAGCACTTTTGTTTCCCACCTATGTTGGATTTACACAAATTATTCCAATTGTCTTTACCAGCCACCTAGAGCATCGGTTCAGTAACCAAAATGATAGGTAGGGGCGAAGCATTCGGAGGTCAATTTATCGCTCAAACCCTAGATTTTTCGTCCGAATACTTCGCCCCTCCAGAGGTAAAAATACCCTACCGATTATTACTGAAGCAGACTTCTAGAGACGCATCAACAAATTCGTACCGTGAGTATCCGTGCCGCAGGTATTCAGCAGATTGTAGGCAGCACTTAACTGTTTCACTTGCTGTGTTTGCGTGGGGCTGGGTTTCCAGGGGTTCGGGTTGCCGTAAGCGTAGTATGTTTCGACGCCATCTATGCCTAAATGGGCTACAGCAGGAATTAACTCTACCGCTGGGCGTCGGTAACGTGCTGGGTGAGCTAAAACAGCCAAACCGCCCGCCTGCTGAATAGCAGCAATCACCACTGCCGCCTTAGCTTCGTTGTGTCGAGGCGCTTCGCCTTGGAGATAATGTTCTATAGCAGGATGCTTGGGATCGAAGGCGTAGCCGAGGATATGAACATCAGTACCTAGTAATTTAGATGTGATTTCAACACCAGTCCAGAGGTGGGGATAGGGTTGGGAAGGCGCTGATTTGTGCAAGTATTCCAACCAATCTTGAGTGACTTGGTAGCCCCCGATAGTATGGTGATCGGTGATAGCGAATCCTTTAATACCAATGGCGATCGCCTGCTTGATCAATTCTTCTGGCTTTAGCTGACCATCAGAATAGATAGTGTGCATGTGAAAGTTGTAGGAACAGGGACAACTATCTGGCTGCATGTTTTCCCAGACCTGCCTGAGCGCTTGTTTATCTTGTGCTGCTATCTGGGGTGAAGCTAAAGCCTGAGCAATGTTGACCGCCATAACTGCCTGCTTGTCGTTGGGTGTGTTGATGATGACGAGATACTACCTGCAATCGAGAGAGATTATCAGCCTATATTAGGTAAGCGATCAGGGGTAAGCAATAATTATTTTTAATTGTTAACCTTACCTTAGCAAAAGTAAGTAGCAATTAGACTCGTGAGACTCGCTAGTAGGAGAAAACTTGGATGTGTTGCAAGCTCATCATTTATTTTCTGGTTCCACTAAATATTGCCAAGGGGCTCTCAAAATCCGGGAATAAAGTATTAAGTGGATGGAGTTTAATCATTCCGTAGATGGCTCTAGCGGAAATTCTTTCATCAAGGTGATACTGTTTATGCCGCAAGATGCAGGATTAAGCAAGAGTTAAGAGCTGAAAGTCTAACCCCTCTAATTGATAACCATCAACTCTTAACCGTAAACTCATTCTTGCTCACCCTTTATTCCTCGCTTTTGCCTGTTGAATTACGAGCCTTCCAAGCGATTTCCAGTAAAGCTGTCCAGCGCTTTTGTACTTGCTTAGGGGTACAGCCTAGAGCTTTGGCGATCTCTTTATCGGTTTTTTGAGCATGTTTGAGTGACAACAAATGCTGTTGTTGCTCGTCGAGTTCCCCAACAAACCCGTCCCAGCGATCGGAGGACATTCCCAGCTTCTGATCGAGGTCTGCTCCTAGCCATTGGTGTACCAGCTTCCAGTGAGACGAGCGAGAGAATTTCTCCACATGGTACTTAAAACGCTGTTGTAAGTAGTCCCTTTGTCTGGGAGTTAGACCAAGAATTTCATCGATATCCGGTGCAGCGAGGTCTTGTAATTTTAAGACTAGGTAATCTGCACAATCGGAGTGACCCTGAGATTCCAGATATTGAACCAGTTCGGAGACGACGCGATCGCGCAGGACGGCTTCGCTGGGGTCAACGGTGTCAGAAATCAGACGCAATCTTACCTGCTGCATGGCAGGAGAGCGGCTGTGTTCCTGTGCTTCCTCGCCTTTGGCAAACTCAACCGCTTGTTCGATATCCAGGGGTGTTTCGCTGGGTTGCCGTTTGGCAAAGCTCTGCGCTCTGAGTACAATCAGTTGCTGGCTATTGCGGTTAGGCAACTGGATACGACGCTTGGCATACTGCTCGGTAAACGCCATGTACTCAGCGAGTTCGAGTTGGGTACGAGGAGTGTAGTCAGCCTCCACCTCATTTTCCCGTCGAAAGGCTTTGAGAGACTCTGCATAAAAGTCTTGCAAGAAGTCCTCAATTAAGTTGTACCGAGCGGAAAAACTTAACTGGGATTGAGAGGGTGCCACATGGCGATAAATCATCACGCTGAGGTGGCTGTGTAATTCGACACGACCTTGCTTTGAGCCGAGTTTGTAGTATGATAGACACTTCTGCAGCCGATGACGTGCCAGTGTTAGCTGCCAGGAACGGATTTCACCGGAAGTTTGGATGCGATCGCTCTTGCGGCAAATCCGTTCCACCTCCTGCACAATCCGGTTTACCACGGATTGAGTGCGACGAGAATCTAACCCAGTGTGCGATACCGAACCATTGCTCTTGAGGCCAGAGCGCATCTCCTCCAGTAAAATCTCCTTGAGAGCTTGAGATTCAGTTCCTTGGAGAATTTCCGGAGCGTTGAAGTGGCTTTGGGAAGTTTGATGGATAGAATTAGCTGTTTTGACGTTCATGGTATTGCCCCTAGAGACTTCTATTGATGAACCGTGACGAGACTCAACAGAGGGAGGATTTAGCGGGGTGGCTTCTGCAAGACTCACCTTCTGTTGCTCTCCACACTTTGAATGTAGGCTGCTACCCTGAACTTTACTTGTGCATTAGTGCCAGAACTCTCAGAGCACTATATTTTGTCTGCCACTAGGACAGTTGCTCACCCGACATGGAAAACTCTGTAACTCTTTGACTTAACTGCATTTCAACGATTTCATCCGAAGACATCGACGCCTTTGTTAGAGTGACACCTCAACAACTGGATCAAGATACTTCTTCGTGTTCGTAATCCCCTGACTTCCGCTTGTAGCCCATGTTTCGGTTACCAGGGCGCTGGCGTTACAGCAAGAAG
>NZ_DATNPA010000634.1:0-6171 GCF_036703385.1 Allocoleopsis sp.
AGTTGAAGCTAGATGAGTTGAAAAGACTTGATACCTGGCTCCATAGCCTCATTGCCGAGCTGGAATCCGAAGAGCTAGAGCCACCCCATTCGTGAAAAGTTAAGGATTTATTGCCACATTTAACAGCCGCTTGGTACACCAGAAAGAGTCGCCCGATACCTGAAAGTGTGCAATTTACTCTCTCAAAATTTGAGAGGGCTTGGATAGTAGACTGTTCTACGTTGGAAGCCTTATTTCGCAAGCTCGGTAGCCTAGAAGATGTACCTAAGGGTCAATTAGCCCAATTTTTTTTTCAGCCTCTTCTCAACTCCCCTTGACAACTGCCACAAAGCCTTAACTTGTCACCAATGACCAGAAATAGCTAGATCAGCTCGCAGAAATAACCCATCGCTGAAATTTCCACTCCTCACTAAACCTTCGGTTCCCCTCATCTTTAATTTCTAAAATTAAACGCCCTTGCTGCTTGCTCAAATAGCGATCGCACTCAAGACATCCACCAATTTCTCTAGGTGAGCGAGTTCGTGAGTTGACATTACAGAGAGGCGAATTCGACTGGTGGGAACCGTAGGAGGACGGATGGCTGGAGCAAAGATACCAGCCGATTTTAGTTCTTGTCCAACCTTGAGGGAATCCGCTGCATTGGCTAGGGAAAGACAGAGAATGGGTGATTCCGAGGGCAATAGTTTGAGATGAGGCAACCTTTGAGCGATTAACTGCTTCAGGATATCCACATTACGCTGAAGTTGGGTACGGCGTTCCGGCTCTTGTTGGACAATCTCAATGGCAGCTAATGCGGCGGCGGTATCAGCCGGGGATAAAGCAGTAGTGTAAATCCAACTAGGAGCGCGATTTCGCATGAAGTCAATTAAGGTAGCTGAACCCGCCACGTATCCCCCTAAACTTCCCAGTGCTTTACTCAGGGTGCCAACTTGAATGATCGCTCGTCCGGTACAGCCGAAGTATTCCACACATCCTGCACCTGTGGCTCCCAAAACTCCCGTCGCATGAGCTTCATCTACCAGCACCATGCAGCTAAATTCTTCGGCTAATTCCAATATCTCTGGCAATGGACAAAGGTCACCATCCATGCTGAAGACGGTGTCGGTGGCAATTAGGCAGCGACGATGCTGTTGTCGATGTTGAGCTAGCTTAATCTTTAAATCTTCAATATCAGCGTGAGCATAGTCTACAACGACTGCACCGCTCAAAATTGCCCCATTTTTCAGCGACGAGTGATTGTATTGATCGGCTAAAATCAAGTCCCGCTTCCCCACTAAAGCGGCGATAGTGCCTAAGTTCGCCAGATATCCAGAACTGAATACGATCGCGTCTTCGGTTTGTTTGAGGGATGCGATCGCATTTTCCAATTCTCCATGTAGTTCCCGATGACCACTCAGCAATCGAGAGCCAGTACTACCCGTACCATATTTTTGGGTTGCTGCGATCGCCGCTTGCATCAGCCGCTCATCTCCCGCCAATCCCAGATAGTCGTTACTGGCAAAGTTAATCACCTCCCGTCCTTCCAAGCGCACGACTGCACCGGGACGACTTTGAAGCGTTTGCACTGAGCGATACCAGTCCGCTTTGTGGATGGTAGTGAGGGATTGTTCTATCCAAGCATAAGGATTCGTTGGCATTAAGGATGGTCAGGATTCTGCTTCCGGGGAACTCTCCGTTTCTGGGGGCGTCTCAGTATATTGGATTTCAGCGGTTTTGCCTTTAACTGGGGATAGTCGTTCTACTAAGCCCATCTCAAAAGCAACATCTGGCAATTCACCCACTATATATTTTCCGGGCTGAAACACTCGCCCAGGGGTAAAACACATCTGTCTGAGCTCAACGAGTTCACCGGGGGCAAACATTCCCCTGAACATTTTCCGCTCAAGTCCCATGACTCACTCTCCTCAGTCAATCTTGATACTCTTTAATTGTGGCAGTTGAGGTAAGGTATGGGAGCGTTAGCGTGAGCCAAGCGAACCGTAAGCTAGCGAGACGTTAGCTACGCGAGCTGTAGCGTCGTCCATCGCTGTTGTATTTCCTGTTTTTACTGGCTCTGTGACGAAATCAAAGTTTTCAATGATTTTTTTACCACTCATTTGCCAAACTACTTGAATGGTAACGATACAGATTTATTTGCCCAACTACCAGGAGCAGATAATTAACTTAATTCTAGATATTCAGCAAAATGAGTTTAATGTTCCTATCCGCCTTGAGGAACAACCAGGATTATTAAAAATTCATGATTTTTATCAAAACCGTAGAGGTAACTTCTGGATTGCTCTAGATTATGATACCGTTGTCGGCACTGTTGCTCTGTTAGACATAGGTAATCATCAAGCCACGCTTCAGAAATTCTTTGTCTGCAAAAATTACCGAGGTAAACATATTGGTGTTGGTCAACAGCTTCTGGATACCCTTCTAGCCTGGGCTATGCATCAATCCATTAAGGAAATCTATCTGGGTACAACAGAAGTATATAGGGCTGCTCATCGCTTTTACGAAAAGAATGGGTTTATTGAAATTAAATCAGTAGAATTACCCAATAATTTTCCTTTACTAAAAGTCGATACAAAATTTTATAAATACGTTCTGTATTAGAGAAAGTGTTGGAAAGACCTTAGGGAAGTAAGAATTTAAAGGAGCCGATTATAGGAATCGGGTTGTAACGATATTGTAGGTTTTCATTACTAGTGCATTAGCCGATTATTGGTGATTATAATATTAGTAAATAGGGTCACACCACTCCAGTATTTTCTCTCTTCAGATAAACCCATAGTCTAGAAAAATGGCGTCATGAATACCCTAGAAGAAATTCAGGAAATTGCGTTGAACATGTCTCTGACATTTGATGAACCTCAATCTGTAAAGCTTCAGGTAAAGCGAATTACATTCGCTCAAAAGCAACTCCGCGCTCTTAAGAAAGAACTAAATGCAACTCTACGGGATATTAACCGACAAGCATCCCAGTCTAGGGCTGATAGTATTTTTTCTGGTGGGCTGGATATTTTCGGAGAGCGGAAGTGGGCTGGAAAAGTTAGGATAGCAACTCGACGGGCAATGGCACGAGAGAGGCAAGCCGCTCAAAAGCCTTATCTTGAGCTAAAGGAAGCTATTGATAATTTCATATTAGAAGGCGATCGCTTAAAGCTCATGGCAGAGGAATATCTTCTTTGCAATCAGAAGTACTAAATCAGTCGAAAGGATTTCTGGAGTTATTCTAGCGAGTTGAGTTTCAATTGAGTGGAATACTCCGACTTCGTAGGGGTAAAACATGCTTCCTACCCTGTGTTCTACGCATTGGAAGAATCACTCTTAGTGTGGCTTGCCTAGGATAATTAGTCTAGCTAGGGAATTTATGCTATTGAGGGTGTTGCTGACTCTCAACGATTGGTAAGACAATAAAGGCGATCGCATCTTCACGATCGCCTTCAACCCTGCCTACATCGCTTTCCTCAGAAATAGCGGCTAACTACGGCTGAAGCTTTTTGATCGTTTCTGCGATTTCCTGGGAAGACTTCACATCCCCTTGCTGATGGAAAAGTTCCGCTGCTGTGTGTAAATCTGCGATCGCTTTTTGATTATCTCCAAGGCGGCGGTACGCAAAACCCCGACAGGTAAGCGTAGTGGCATCGTTGCCATTCATCTGCAAGACTTGATTAAAGTCTTCAATGGCTCCCTGAAAGTCTCCTATCTGAAGCTTTTCTAGACCTTGCTGATAGTACTCCTTAGCGGTTGTCCCAACACTAGCCACTGGTATAGGTTGTAAAACTAGCTCGTTACTCAAGGAGAGATTTTTGGCTTTTTCTAAATCCTCCAGCGCTCCTGTGTAGTCTCTGAGAGCAGAACGCACAGTACTACGTCGGTTGTAGGCTTCCGTATTATTTGGATCGAGATTCAATGCCTGATTGTAAGCATTGAGTGCAGCTTGATAATCCCCTGACTCATATCTAAGATTACCTTGAAGAATCAGACCTTGGATGAGTTGTTGAGTTTCATCCTCTACAACCTCTAACTCATTGCTAAAAATAGGAGCCATCTGGCTGAAATACGCCTTGGCAGAAACTGGATCGAGATGCAGAGCTTGGTCAAAATCCTCAAGACTGCCCCAATTATCGCCTGCTTGTAAACGGGTATAACCGCGATTGAGGTAAGCCTGGGTATAGTTGGGATTTAGTTGTAGTGCTTGGTTAAAATCAGCGATCGCATCTTGATACTCTCCCAAAGCAACTCGATTCAACCCTCGGTTAAAGTAACCTTCCGCCAGATTAGGATTAATTTTTAAAGCTTGATTGTAATCTTCCATTGCTGTTTGATAGTCCTCTAATTCAACACGAGCTAAACCTCGGTTCAAGTACGCTTTTGGCAGATTAGGATTAATATGCAGTACAGCATTGCAATCTGCGATCGCTCCCTGATAATCCTCTAATTGCACACGCAGCGAGCTTCGATTCAAATAAGTTTTAATATGCTTAGAATCGATCTCTAGAGCTTGCTTATAATCCTGCATTGCGCCCCAGCGATCGCCTAATTCAGCACGAACTAAACCCCGATTACTGTAAGCCTCTGCATTACCAGGATTAATCCGCAGGACTTGGCTGTAATCATGGATGGCTCCGAGATAATCTCCCTTCTTGTAGCGGCTCCTACCCCGGTAATGGTAAGCCTCAGCACAATCAGGATTAATCCGCAAAACTTGGTTAAAGTCTTCAATTGCACGGCGATACTCGCCGCGATTAAATTTATTCAGTCCTTGGCTAAAGAGGTCAGATACTCCTAGCCCCTCTACTCCTGTACTATCCGCTTTTGTTTGCAGCACAGAAGTTCGTAGAGACTGTAAAGATTTGTCCTCAACCAATTGGCTTTGACTCGCTAAATCCAAGCCTTCCGTCAGGCTAGAAGACTCCCTGGACACTCGCCCATTCCCTGCTAAAACCATGATGTCGTTCTGTCGCTCGTTGTCGCTGCTCATATCCGCAAGCCCAGCTTTTCCCTCTAGCTGTAGTTTCACAAAAGCAATCGGCTCATCCGGAAGGTGCGCTGAGTACAGTGAATGCCAACAACTCGAAAGAGTTCCGTTCTTGGGGAAGAACGCTAAATAATAGAAGTACACGCAAAAGCGATACCTCCGAAATTAGCTATGTACGTATTGATTGGTGGAGCAGGGTTAGTGGGGCTGAATTTAGCCCAAGAATTAGTGGCCTTGGGGCATACAATTGCAGTCATTGATATTGACTCGGCTGCCTGCCGATATGCTCGCGAGCAGGTGGGGGTGATGGCGTTTGAAGGCAGTGCCGTAAATACCCAATTGCTGCTAGAAGCGGGAATTCGCAAGGCCGATGCACTCGTTGCTGCCCTCCGGGACGATCCACTCAATCTGGCACTGGTTACCCTTGCCAAACACTATGGCGTGCCTCACATTGTGACGCGGATGCGAAACCGGGATTTTGCCGAACCTTATCGTCTTGCCGGAGCACATCATGTCATCGGCACGATTGACTTAGCCGTTAATACAATGGTGACCGTCCTTGAATATCCTCAAGTTGAATCAATGATGCATTACGAGCAGGGACAGGTCGAAGTTTTCAAGCTGGCTATTCCACCAGATTCTCATGTTGCGGGTCGTAGCGTTGCCCTCATCGCCAAAGATTCCCGTTTTCCAGAAGGTTCTTTGATTATTGGCTATCAATCCCATCCTCATGCCGATCTAGTCATTCCCAATGGCAATACCATGCTGGAAGCTGGGTCAACGATTCTAGTGGTGACTAAATCTGAATTGTTGCATCAGGTGGTGGATTATTTGGGTCTTTGCACCAGTACAGCGCAGCAGTAATAAATGACTAGCTTGCCAATCTGGCTTAAGTGGAATGTCACTTAAATGATCGCCTGTTGAATTTGCCCCCTAAATCCCCCAATTTTGGGGGACTTTGAACTTTGGCTCCCCCAGAATTGGGGGTTGGGGGGCAGCTCGGCTCGTTAAATCAGTGCCATTCGACTTAAGTGGAATGTCACTGACTTAAGGAAAAAGTGATCGTTTCTTGGATAAACCCAGATTGGGGGGTCTCCCCCCAAACCCCCCACTGGGGGACGGAGTGCCTCCCCCAGACCCCCTGCACAAGGATTGGTTGGTGAGCTAGGAAAGTCTTTCAGTTAGTGACATTTACCCTAAATCCA
>NZ_DATNPA010000635.1:0-2780 GCF_036703385.1 Allocoleopsis sp.
GGCGTAAAGCTAGGGAAGCTGTCAAAACGGCAAAGTAGCCCAGAAAGCCTATGAGAAGGGGATTCCAGACTTTTCGTGTGAAGAGTAAGTTGTAAACTTTGTCAAACCTTACTTCGTCAATATTTTTCCTGAGTGCTATGGCAACGGCTTGAATGGCTGTATCGGGTGCAAAGTTATGATCGGCGCGCAATGACTGGACTTCTTCAGTCAACATGATTAATTCGCTCTAAACGCTTTTGGAGTCATGCCTGTGAGTCGTCGAAACTGTTGACTCAAATGACTATGATGGTTAAATCCACATTGAAACGCAATTTCCATAATCGGTTGATCGGTTTGTTTTAGCAATTGTTTTGCCCGTTCAATTCGCTGTTGTAGCAGATATTGGTAAGGGGATGTGCCGATCGCCTGCTTAAACATGTGGCTGAAATGAAACTGGCTCATATCCAATAACGCAGCCAAATCTGCCAATTTGATGTCGTGATCCAAATGGTCGTCAATGTAGTCTAAGACTTGTGAAAGTTGACGCTGAGGCAATCCACCTTCATACACTGTCACTTGAGGCTTGGTTACCGCGTATTGTCTGAGTAAATGAACCGCCAGAACATTTGCCAGTGATTCAATGTAGAGCCGACTTAAACCTTCCTGCTTGAGTTCAGTCAGCAGCAGCGTCCCAATCGCCTCAAGCTGAGGATCACGAATCTGAAATATGGGCAGGAGTTCCAGGCGATCGGGATTCGTGTGAATGGTTTCTTTCGCAACATTCTGGATGAAGCGAGACGTAATTCGAATCAGCAAGAAGCGATCGTCACCATCCCAACGAGAAAAAAACGGTACCTGGGCAGGCATGATGGAAATGTCTCCTTTGCCGTACAGCCCCGCGTAGGTCTTACCTCCCTGAACTTGCAGCAGGTGAACTGGACGAGGTGCAAGAGATAGATAAATTGCATGTTCATCGCCCTGATCAAACCTCGCTTCGCCCGCAGGTGGCTGGAATTGCTCAACCAGGACGTTTTCCCAACCCTGTTCTCGACTGGACAGAACGGGCAAGTGAGTACATTCAAGCTGACGATTAGCAGAAGCTTTCACCATGCGAACCCAATGCGTCTAGTTTCGATTGTATCCGTATTGAGGGATTTCCATCACACGCTTGAAACTAACCGCAAGATTTTGATAGTTGCACAAGAATTAGATAGTTCAGCATCGATCGTTTCTCTAAGCTGGAAGGGTAACAATTCAGAAAACAAATCAGAAGGACATGCAGAAAAATTGCGTACCGACAGAAGTCCAAGACCGTGATGATGTAACTATCTCAGTTGGGATTATGGATTAACCGAGTCCTATGAAACTAAGTACCGAAAGAATCATACTGCGATGGGTTCACATTATTTTGAGTTTCCCAATTGTCGGCTACATCTATGAACCCGTAGCGGACAGATCTAATGAGGCATTTGCAACTAAGTTTGTATACATTCCAATTGTTGTCCTATCTGGACTTTGGATGTGGAAAGGACGCGTGATCCGACAGCAGTTCAAACGTTGAAACAGGCAGTCTAAGGTTAATAGACTGCCCCTATGCAACATAGGCTAGTCCGTCAAACTGACATTAATCTATAGGAGGCTTATGGAAACTGCTAATAATTTGCGCTTCCCCTTAATGCTTGTCGCCGCACTCGGCTGTGGGTTAGTCGCAGGAGTGTTCTTCGCTTTCTCCACGTTCGTGATGCCTGCTCTTGCCCGTCTCCAGCCACCTCAAGGCATTGCCGCGATGCAATCAATGAACATTACGGCGATTAATCCGTTATTCATGATCGCGTTGTTTGGAACGGCTTTCGCTTGCCTTTTTCTAGCGGTCTCCGTTCTGTTTAAGTGGCACCAACCGAGTGCTTTCTATTTGCTAGCGGGTAGTCTACTCTACCTGATTGGCGCGATCGCAGTGACGATCGCATTCAATGTGCCGCTGAATGATGCTTTGGCGAGCGTGAAGCCCGACAGCCCAAAAGGGGCAACACTCTGGGCAAGATACCTGACCGATTGGACATTCTGGAACCATGTGCGGACGATCGCAGCATTGGCAGCGGCAGTATTATTCACGGTCATGCCGTTAAAGTAGCTCCAGTACCCTATTGGTCTAACATCTCTCTCAGTTGCTCATGCAGTTTTTTAACGACATCCGCTGCATTTTGCAGTTGGGCAGCATCTTGCTGTTTGGCTAACGTTTCAGCAAGTTTGGCAATGCGATCGCTCATTTCCTGAAAAACGATATCCCCCCTAGATGTGAGACGTAATAGTTTTGATCGTTTGTGAGCAGGATTATTCACCAACTCAATCACACCATCCTTGAGCATCTCATTGGCTAGCTTCTGCACACTCTGACGCGGCACATAACGGTAACGAGCAAGCTGCGGCACGGTCTGCGGCCCATTGAGCTTTAAGAGGCGTAAAACACTCCAATAACCCTCTCCTGAAGGTGAAACAACGCCAATTCGCATCCCTTCTGCGCGGAGCAGAAAGAAGGTTGCCACAATTTCAATGATTAAATCCTCGATCGCCTGTCCTGCTTCAGTTCTCTTCGTGACTCGCTTTGCCATTGACGTTGATTTTTACAAAGATTCTTACAAAAGTTGATACTCTACAATGACAATCAATAGTCAAAATGACAATTAGTTGTCATAATTCAATGATGGCTGGTTTCACTGCTAGTTGAAACTCCAATTGGGCGATCGCGCCATCCAGTCACTCCTGAAGTTGCCCAATTAACCAGCCGCTAGAGGGAGACTCTA
>NZ_DATNPA010000636.1:0-12669 GCF_036703385.1 Allocoleopsis sp.
TGTAGGGGCGAAGCATTCGGACGGAAAATTTTAGGCGTTCGCGATAATTCATCACCCGAATGCTTCGCCCTAAACGAGAGGTGTATAGGTACGCATACCCTGTTACGTCTGTAAACATTGAGTAATGGACTGGCGCTCTAGGGCGTGTTTTCAAACTCTAAATTTACCTGTGTCTTGCGAAGAAGATCCCCCCATCCCCCCTTAAAAAGGGAGGAGAATCAACTCAAAGTCCCCTTTTTTAAGGGGGATTTAGGGGGCTCTCCGGGTTTGAAGACACGCCCTAGCCCCCCAATTTTGGGGGGAATAGAATTCAAAGTCTCCCAGAATTGGGGGATTTAGGGGGCTTTCCAGGATTTATGCAAGAGGTCTAAGGAAAAAAGCTTACTGTACAAGCTTTTGAACCTTTTTCAACTGGATAGTTATTTCTGCCAAGCTAGTCTAGTACACTTCAGGATTAACGCAATAAGGCAAGCGATCGCCCCTCAATCCTGCCATCAGATTTTCAATTGCCATATTGGCCATTTTTTCCCGCGTCTGACGGCTGGCGCTGCCCAGGTGAGGCGCAATAATCACATTATCTAGAGTCAGCAGTGAACTGTCCATTGGAATGGGTTCAGGTTCCGTCACATCCAAGGCAGCACCGGCAATTTGACCAGTACTCAGCGCTTGGTACAAGCCATCGGGGTCTACCACCGCTCCTCGTGACGTGTTAATCAGGATAGAAGAGGGCTTCATTTGCTCAAACTCGCGATCGCTAAACAGATGATAAGTATCCTCAGACAACGGCGTATGAATCGTGACAAAATCCGATTCACACAGTAGGCGATCGAATGCAACAAACTCCACTGCCAAAGATTGTTCCAGTTCTGGTTCGCATCGATGCCGACTCGTGTACAAAATCCGCATCTCAAACCCCTTAGCACGACGAGCAACCGCCTGACCTATGCGCCCGAAGCCAACAATACCCAAAGTAGCCCCTGTAATGTTTGGCCCCAACAACAAATCTGGCTCCCACGTCCGCCACTCCCCCGCACGAGTAAACCGATCTGCTTCCACCACTCGCCGTGCGGCTGCCATCAATAACGCCCAAGCAAAGTCAGCGGTTGCATCCGTCAGGACACCAGGTGTATGTCCGACGGGGATTTGCTGTGATGTAGCCGCCGGAATGTCAATGTTGTCGTAGCCTACCGCCATCTGGCTAATCACCTTAAGTGAGGTTGCTGCTTCTAGTAGTTGGCGATCAATTCGGTCAGTCAACAGACAGAGTAAGCCATCAATGGATTGAATCTTTTCCAGTAAAATCTCATAGGGAGGCGGTTGGCGCTCAGTCCAAACTTCAATGCTTGCAATCTCTTGCAATTGCTCTAATTGGGTGGGAAGGCGGCGAGTGATAAAGACTTTGGGTTGGGACATAATTAAGGGTTTGAGACTTTCATATCAAGGGGAATGGCTTAATTCTGGGGTCTGGCAGCTGACGGAATCAACTGGCAACGAAAAATGTGCGATCGCCTACTGCACCTATGGTTCTGGAAAAGGCTACAAGACATTAGGTTAGGGAATCTTATTTAAAACTCATGGGATAGATTTTGAGCCATCCTGAATTTCTAACTAACGGATGGCTACGCTTCTACCTCAAGAGTGTCCGTATCAAAGTCTTGGAATTGGTAGCCTTAGAACATAGAAACATCATCCGCTAAAAATCCTTCGCCGTAGTCTGAATTGCATGTCGAAGGAAAGCCAGATTTATTGTGCATATTCTTTGAATAATCTGCCTATAAGCTTCTGCATTCCTTCATATACCCTTAACCATTCTAATCAAAAAGAATTGTTGCAAGCCCCAAAAAATTGAAAACGCAGATATCAAACCCTTTTTTCTTTAGCTATTTTACCAAAATGGATATTAATTTAGAAAGATTTTTTCAAGGTTTTTTTAGTCAGTTATTACCGTTACTATTCGGTTTTTTAGACGATGCTTTGCTACTCATACTCTCCCGCTTAGGAATCCACTTCAAGGGTCTAGAGTGGCTTTCTCCAGTAATACTGAGCTGTACAATACTTTATTGGGCAGTGAAGTTGTGGCAAAACCGCAATAGCGAAGAGAAAGTATTTCAAAAAGTATAGCAATGTTAAGCATCCATACCCATCTTTAGTCAAGTACTCAGCAACTTGTATAGGATACTCTTTAAAGCAAGTGCCCTGAAAATTCTTAACCAGAGACTTCTCTATCATCAATCGATAAGTCTTCCTCTGTTTCAAAAAAGTCAACGGCACCACTGCTGATTTCGTAGTAAGCACCAATCACGGCAATCTCCTTTTTATGCATGGATTCTACAACCACTGGGTTTTGCTTAAGTTCATGTACTTGCCTGCGAACATTGGCGATTACGGCTTCTCGCATCCGTGCTTTTGAGTCGCGAATTCGTGGTAGCTTCCTAACTGATGGCACAATGCGATCGATCAGAAATTGGATATACTCCGGTTCAAAGCACCGTTCTGCTTCATCTAGCATTGCTGCTTGCACGGCACCACAGCCCTCATGACCCATCACAACCACTACCCGTGTTTTTAAGTGCCGGATAGCATACTCAATACTCCCTAATGTGCCTGCCTCAACAACATTACCGGCAATACGAATGACAAATAAGTCACCTGCCCGTTGAGCGAAAATAATTTCCGTCGGCACCCGACTATCCGAACAGCCCAGGACGACAGCAAAAGGAGTCTGAGTAATAACTTGTGCGCGACGCTCGACCGCTGAAAAATCAGAGGGAACTCTTCGCCCACTGAAAAAGCGGGCATTGCCAATCTTGAGAGCCAGAATAGCTTCCTCACTAGTTTTGATAGTAGGGGCTTTGAGCTGAGCGACTTCCCGCATTGTCAGGTTCGTTTGAAACACGCGACCCAACTCTAAATCTTGTTCTATGAGTGACTGGTTTTCCAGTATTCCTTCCGAGTGATTTGCGTTGCCATCCATATAAAGATTGTCTTCTAAAAATTTTTTGACCATAAAAACTTTACTCTCACCACGAGTGAGTTATGTAGCCACTCCAACAATTTGGGCAATAAATTGAATTTGACCTTTCTCGTTTGGCGATTCCCTGACGCACTCGATTCGCAAGCATCACCGCCAGCACGTTACTATCTTTACAGAACTTAATACTATAAAACCGCTTTCTTGGTTGGAGTGAATAACATCGATGGAATTGGCGACATTTGGAGCTGGTTGTTTTTGGGGTGTGGAGGCAGCATTTCGGAAAATTAAAGGAGTAATCTCAACTTCTGTGGGGTACATGGGAGGGCATTTCCCTAACCCTTCGTATCTCGATGTGTTGTCGAGGATAACAGGTCATGCAGAAGTTGCGCAGGTTGAGTATGACCCGTCGCAAATAAGCTATGAAGAGCTTCTCGATGTGTTTTGGAACATCCACGACCCCACATCGCTCAACCGCCAAGGCCCAGATAGGGGAGAGCAATACAGGTCTGTGATATTTTTCCACAATCACCAACAGGAACAGGTGGCGAAGCGCTCAAAGGAGAAGCTGCAAATGTCTGGCAGGTTTGATAAAGACATTGTGACGGAGATTAAGCCAGCCAAGGAATATTACTTAGCGACTGAAGAGCATCAGCAGTATTTCGAGAAAAAGGGACAGCGAAGTCAAAATAATTCGGAATTATGAATACTCGCTACGCGAGAAGCTTCTCGCGTAGCGAGTACTAGGAATTTTTAAATTGTATTTAACTCCGTCTTGGTAAAACAATAATAAACTCAGCATAACTGCCTGCTTCAGTTTCGACCTTGAGTACACCTTGATGCTCTTGCACAATGATATCGTGACTGATGGATAGACCCAACCCTGTTCCTTGTCCGGTTGGCTTGGTGGTAAAAAAGGGATTGAAAATTTTATCCACAATTTCTTCGGGTATCCCTTTACCGTTATCTCGGATACGGATTTCTATCTGTTCACCTAGGTTTTTTGTGTTTACCCAGAGCATGGGAGTAAATTGCTCACCGAGTTCTCTGCTTTTTTCGCGAGCCGCATAACAGGCGTTGTTGATCACATTCAGAAACACTCGGCTAATATTCTGTGGTACAACATTAAGCGACTCAATTGTGTCGTCGTAGTGGGTTTCAATACTGATGTTGAAGGACGAATCTTTGGCACGCATTCCGTGATAGGCCAAATTGATATACTCTGCCAGTAGGGCGTTGATGTTAGTCTGTTGTCGTTCACCGGCTTTGCCCCCAGAGTGCATTAACATGCCGCGCACAATATTGTCTGCTCTCTTCCCATGTTCGTTGATTTTTTTGACGTTTTGAGTGAGGTCATTTAATATCTCCTCAATATATTCTGTTGTTTCTTCCTCTAAGCGGTCTTTCTGGTTTTCAATCTCGTCGAGCAGTTCTTCTGTTAACTCGGCAGAAAGTTCAGCGAAGTTATTCACAAAGTTTAAGGGATTTTTGATTTCGTGGGCAATGCCGGCGGTGAGGGCACCAAGTGAAGCTAGTTTCTCTTGGGCGATAATTTGGTCTTGGGTAGCTTTGAGCTTTTGAAGAGTAATGGAGAGTTCCTGATTTTTTTCTTGTAATTGCTGGGTTCTTTCTTCGACTTTCACCTCCAGTGTCTGGTTGTATTCTTCTAATTGGTTATAGAGGCGGGAGTTTTCAATGGAGATGGCGGCTTGGGCAGACAGGATTCTCAAGGTTTCGACGCGATCGCTCGTAAATGCCCCAGTAGTAAGATTGTTTTCTAGGTAGAGAATGCCGCTGAGTTTGCCTTGGTTGAGCAGGGGCGTGCAGAGAATGGATTTGGGTTGGGTGGCAACGATGTAGGGATCGCGGGTATATTGTCCCTCATGAGTGGCATCATTTAAGACAACGTTTTCCTGGGTGTGAGCGACAAAGTTGGTGATGGCAGTTGAGACTAAGGGAATTCCAGTGGAGGGATTGATAGAGTCTACAGGAATGGAGCGCATGACATTCACCTCATCTTTACCAACAACGCCCTCGGCTTCAATCAACCACTTACCATCTTTATCTAGAATCAAAAAGCCTTTTTGCGCTCCGGCATTTTCAATAGCAATCTTCATCAACTTGGAGAGCAATTTGCCGAGTGCGATTTCACTGGTTAGGGTTTGAGAGGCTTTGATGACGGTTGATAAGTCCAACGATTGGGTACTACCGCCAGTCGTCGTGACAGTCCCGATGGTTTCCTTGTTGTCAGTTCGGTGGGTTGCGCCTACTAAAATTTGTGGGTATTCAGCTTCTAAGGCTTTGATTTTGGCAACGGCTCCCCAGCGAGTATAACAATGGTGAGCATTTTTCATGTAGAACTGACCAATTTCTTCTCTGTCGATGGAGAGATAAAATTCTGCGGCTCGTTCATAAGCGATCGCTTCTTCTTGAATATACCCATTGTCTCTAGCCCCTTTAACGGCTTGTTCATAAAACTGGGATGCTTGCCAATATTGTCCCAAGACACGCGCTTTCTCTGCTTCGACTAGATGAAATTTATGTAGGTAATTCATTGGAGCATAATGCGCCCACTTCTGCATCTTTTCTTGATTGGTATTAACTCGATTGAGCCAAGCCTCTTGTTCGGAGTTTGAAGCTTCATTAAATACTTTTAAATGAGCTAGAGAATCATACAAATGGAATAGAGCAAACGATGGCATTCCTGTCACACCGTCTAAATACTGCTCTGTCATTACAGCATTTTGTCTAGCTTGATGAGCCTCTCCAAATAGATAACATAGGATAAGTTTATTGAGATAAATTAAATGAAGTCCTACTTTATCATTCACTTCAAGAGCATGGGACAGCGCTTGCTCCTCGTTGTAAACTTCACCCATTAACTGGGTGAGATTGTCCGTCTTACCCAGTAAATTCAGGATTACCTGCAAAAACATTACAATCCAATTAAAGGTGATGGCTCGCCTGACTTGACTGTTAGCTTTGCAGTAGGCTGCTATTTCCTGTTCTAATAAACTGATGTTACGACCGATAAAATATGAATTTGTGCATAGACAAAAGGCACAATTACCAAAAAATTCATAATCCCCATTTTCTAAAGCGCTATGATAGCTGTCAATCAACATTGGTATGGTTTCACTCAAATGCTTTTTCCAAGGCATGACGAAAAAAGCAAAAACCTGATATACCTTAGGCTTGACTTTCTTAGCATTTAACCGTTTGACTAAACTGATAGCCAATTCGCCAAATTTATAACCGGACTCAAGAGTTAGAATGTCTCCACAGAGAATCAATGCGTAAGACACATAACCAAATGCCGACAAGGCTGCATTCCCATATTTGATAGATAAATTTACCGCTTCTAACACAATAGGTACGAAAAGTTGAGCAGCACACATAAATGTAGCCGGTATTATACTCGACAGAATAAACAGAGCTGCTAGCTTTTCTGAAGATGTCATTTCCGGCAGATTAATTAAGTCTTGGATGTCTTGATTAGAATAGAGTGAAGCAGTTGCTTCCAATCGGTTTTGAATATCCAACTGAATCGGATCTGCTGGTAATTCCACTCCCAAAAGATTCAGCACTTGCAACCCAATATTAATCGCTTCTTGGGGATGTCCCTCTGACAAATGGGCTTGGATTTTGATGTCATAAATCTTCAGTTTTTCTAACACTGTTTTGGTGCAGTTTTGCACCACTTCAGCCAATTGCTCCATCTGCTGAAAGTCACCACACAGGTACGCCGCCTCTGTTGCTTCCTCGTACAGAGCTAAGCTTAGGTCATACTGTTGCTGCCAGCTATCTGATGCCAAAACGTCCAAACCCGCGTTTAAATATCTGACAGCCGCTTCATAAGCTGTTGCTCCCTTCGCTTTTTTGCCAGCAATCAGATTTAATTGAGCTAACTTATCTTTCTCAGACTGCTGGGTGAGTAATTCTGCTCCGATATTCAGTTGGTTGACGATATCAAAAATATTTTCTTCCAGTTCGTTGGCTTGAGTATTCTTCAGCAGGAGTTGACCAACTTTGAGGTGAACTTCTTTTTTTTGGTCTTCTGGAATCAGAGCATAGGCGGCTTGCTGAACGCGATCGTGCAAAAATTTGTAAGGGATGGAGGATGGGTAATGGGGGATGAGAGATAGAGAGGTTTCTGAGTTACTACTAGACTCTATCTCCTGGCTCCAAAGTAGGGGAATTTTGTAATCATCGCTCAGAGGCACAATTAAACCTTCTTGAAGCGCTGGCCAAAGCTCAGCTGCTGTCTCTGATAGGGATTTGGCCTGAACAACGGAGAGAACGCCTAAATCAAATCGGTTCCCAACACAGGCCGCTAACTTTAAAACATTCTGGGTTCTATCATCGAGTTTTTCAATCTTGCCGATCATTAATTCGACGACATTATCGGTTATCTCAACCGCTTGAATTTGCTGGATATCCCACTGCCATTGACCTGTATGGGACTCAAATGACAACAGATTTTTCGCGTAAAAAAATTGCAGTAACTGAGTTAAGAAGAAGGGATTGCCGTTAGTTTTATTGAAGATTAGCTCGGCAAGAGGCTTAGATACTTCTATTGAAATATTTAGAGCATCCGCAATTAATTCGTTAATGTGGTCAATATCCAAAGGCTGAAGGATTAGAGTCGTTACTCGGGTACCACTTGCCTCTATCTTATTCAAGGTATGCATCAACGGATGAGATGCACTAACTTCATTATCTCGATAAGCCCCAATCATCAAAAGATAGTGGCTATCGGTCATCAGTTGTTCAATCAATTTCAATGATGCTGAATCAGCCCACTGCAAATCATCTAAGAAAATAGCTAGGGGATGTTCTTTTTTTGTGAAGACACCCAGAAATTGTTGAAACACAAAGTTGAATCGATTTTGGGACTCTGTTGACCCTACTTGTAGAACTGCTGGTTGTTTGCCAATAATCAGTTCGACGTCGGGAATAACGTCAATGATGATTTGACCGTTATTACCCAATGCATCTAAAAGTTTTTGTTTCCAAGTTTGAAGCCGCGCTTCACTTTCACTCAGTAACTGCCGAATTAATTCCTGGAAGGCTTGAATGAGGGATGCATAAGGAATATCCCGCTTAAACTGGTCAAACTTACCAGAAATAAAATACCCTCGCTGTCGCACAATCGGTTTGTGAACTTCATTGACTAAAGCCGATTTGCCGATGCCTGAATAACCAGCAACGAGCATCAACTCGGTCGTGCCTTGGTTGACGCGCTCAAAGGTTGCCAATAGTTGGTTTACTTCTTCTTCCCGACCGTAGAGTTTTTGCGGAATTTGAAACTTATCTGAGATATCTTGATGAGCTAGAGGTAAATCGGAAATGTGACCGCTTGTTTGTAACTGATGCAGGCAGGTTTCTAAATCGGCTTTGAGTCCCCAGCCACTCTGATATCGATCCTCTGCGGTTTTTGCCATCAGTTTCATTACAATATCTGAAACGATAGTTGGTAAGGGTGTACCGCTGTACACTCCTACCAATTCATGGGGCGGTACGGGTTGTCTAGCGATATGACAATGCACCAACTCCATTGCATCAGTAGTTGCAAACGGGAGTTGGTGAGTCAGCAATTCGTAGAACGTGACACCAAGAGAATAAAAATCAGTGCGGTAATCGATCGCACGGTTCATTCGTCCTGTTTGCTCAGGCGAGATATAGGCTAGGGTTCCCTCGATGCGATCAGGATTGCGAAGGGTGGGATTTTCTCGCGATAAAACGGTGGAAATACCAAAATCGATGAGTTTCAGTTGTCCCGTTTCGGGGTTGTAAACGATATTCGATGGATTAATATCTTTGTGGATGATATTGGCAGCGTGAATCGCTGCCAAACTCTCAGCAATGTTTATGCCAATGGTCAGAAATTCTTCCAGTGTAAACTGGCGTTTGGTTATCCAGCTTTTTAAGGAGTCTCCGCCAAAATCCTCTAAGAGCATGGCTAGACTATTGTGATAGCGTCGCAATTCATAAACTTTGACAACACCATCCAGATTTAGAGAACGAGTAATTTCGTATTCTTGTTTGTATTGCGTGAGTTCTGCTGGAGTGGGATAGTCTTGCTTGAGAATTTTGAGAATAAGAGGCTGATTGCCGCGATCGCGAACCGCTCGATAAACTAATGAATTAGAACTCTCGTAGATTTTAGCGATAATCTGATAATCAGTCAGAGCGTTCATCGTTGGATTTTCCTGAAAGCTGATTTATAACGTGAATCTTCACTTTTTGCGTATTACTCAGATAGAGATACGAGCCGAGTATCCCCCTTCTTAATTATTGGGCTGCATTCGTCTTGACGGGCGATGGAGGACGGTAAAAATCTTTGTGCAACAAAGTGAAAGCGGGTTGCATGGAACTCGGTCAATTAATCCTACTTTGTCTAGAGTAACGAAGTAGGCCAACCTAATGAAATATATAGCAGTCGCCAAGGCGATTAGGACAAATGGTCTAAAGCCAATTGCTAATCCCAGCTTTTGGCATGTCCTAACGGTTGTGTCGGTTGCTATATCAAAAATTCAACAACGATTAGCGACTTTGAAAAAAACCTTTGATTTCTTTCAAATCCTTGTCAAAAAAGAGATAAATCGCGGACATTTGGTGTCTGCGATATCCTACTGCAATCATTTGCAATCATTGTAAGTTAGTATTTGCTGCTAAATCTCGACAGCGTGTTAGTTGTTGAGCATGAGATAAACAGCCCAAATTGCCATTGCTCGTAGGTAGTGGCTGGCGCGGAAGGTACCTGCTGCGGTAATAGCTTCTGGCGTTCTAAATTGCAGCCCATTTTCATAGACCTGCTGTACCACAGCTTCCGTCAGTCGGAACGCTTCCTCCTTCATTCCTTGCTGCACCAAAAATGCTGCTAATCCAAAATTAATCCCAGCCCAAACTTCTAAGGGATGAGTCGCTTTAGGATTTTCTGGGGAACCATCCGGTCTAACTCCGTTGGCTGCTCCGAATTGAGCATCTTGGAATTTTAAAAAACAAGCCTCGTATACAGTTTTTAGGGCAGACTGAACGCATTCTTTGGGTACGATATCGGGCAATTTTAGTAACTGGGCGTAGAACTGACCACATAGCTGATCTGCCATGACGGTATCTGAGTTACTCTCACTATCCAGCCGATAGTATTGACCATTCCAAAGCTTTTCTTGATAAATGGGTTTTGCTTGTTCTAGCCAGTGGCGATAGCGGTCAATCGTTTCTTGGATTGATTCTGGGTCGGGTAATTCTATCAGTTCCGATCGCGGCGGGTAGTCCTTAATCAGGATTTCGCCAATTGCGATCGCAGCTTCTAGGGCTGCCAACCACAACCCACCACAATACGCGCTGACTCCTTGCAACTGCCAGTCATCAAAGGTCTGATCGGGTGCTCCAGAGTTTTCCGGAATCCCATCTCCGTCTTTGTCAAAGGTCTTGAGATAAGCTAAAGTCTGTACTACGCTCGACCAACACTCCCACAAAAACTCGCTATCCTTAGCCCCTGTAAGGACAAAATCCCGATACACCTGCAAGACAAAATCACAGGGTAAATCTTTCCACTGATTACAATCCTGGTAGCTGGTATAGTTCGTCTTTTCCCAAGGATGCTCATTGGGAGCACCGAGATCATGGGGCGTGGCACCCGCTAATTTGCGAATGGCCTCGCTTCGGTTATAACCAATAATACGGGGTGTCTCATCATCGGTAGGAATGGCACGGGCGAAGGCTTCTAAGACCGCTTTATCTAATCGAGGCCAAAGCATTGCTAGACCAAAAGAGCCATAAAGCCTCACATCCAGACTCTCGTACCACCGATAATCCAGGCACTCCAAAACCCCAAACTGACCAATCGGGTCGCGATCATCCGCCGCTGTCCAGAGAGTACCGCCATCCGCCAGTAAGTACAACTCATTAAACAGAGCCATCTTAAACCAGTTGGGCAAATCTTCCCGATTTAAGATAGGTTCCTGCCAAGACTGTATTTTTTCCTTCCACAAATCAGCGTGTTTGAGGGCAGTACGGACGATTGACCAAGCATTGTTGCCCATGCGACCGAAGAAATCGGTATAGCGTCGGTAATAGTTGATACCTGGAGCAAACTCCGTGATGGGGAAGTCCCAAGCCAGGATAAAAGGAATTTTGCGAGTTCTGCCAGGACGGATCGTGAAGCGGATTGCGATCGCACCCGCAATTTGTTCTCCCGGTGCTGCGGGTGTCTCATCCTGCATATCTCCCAAGCTGCCATCCGCCGCAAAGGGTTTCCAGACTTCAGCACCACTACCAGACGGGTTCCAGCGAGTATGGTAGAACACTTCCATACTGGGATTGGTGACAGTTGCAAAACACAGTTGCCCCTCACCTTCCTGAATCTCGTCGTGCAGCCTAACCCGATCTAAGAGACAACCGACCCGGAAGTTATCGATAATCCACTGATTGTAACTTCCCGTACTATCACCCCAGCGCGGTTGGTACTCATACACCGGACTGCCATCATCCCGTACTCTTACCTGTGGGCTTTTTATCGCGTTTGTAAACCAGCCCACGATATTCTGCCAGGTGAGCATAATGCTGACAGTAATTGGAGCATCTGTGGGGTTGTGGGCTGTCCACTCAAAGACGGCTACCGGGTAACTCGTTTCCTGGTAACACCCCGCCCAAATCGGGGATAACTGCTCACAAGTCAGTTCGGTTTGGAAAACATTTTCATAGGTAAACCAACTCCGAGGATACAGCGCCTGATAAGTACCCGTATTGCCTTTTGCTTTTTGCGAAGCCGGATACCATTGCCACGCGCTCAGACTACCATCCTCCGGCGGTTCGGTACACAGAGCATAAGCTTGCTTGGGTGCGTTCTCTGACTGCTCAAAGACACTAAACTGACAAGCTGGAAGGCTTTTAAAGGTATGCTCTCCCCCATCTAGGTGCCACAAATTAAAGTCTCCTCGTGGAGAACGACCGATGCAACCCGCCCCAAACCCTCCAAGGGGCATTCCATGCCAGGGGCCATCGTCGAGATTACTAGCATAGCGGACGGTGTAGGGGTTGTCCCAGCCAAGACCAATGGGACGCTTCCAGGTACACTCAGGGATTTTTGGACGGGGAGGTTGATAGATCATGCCCTGATTTTACCGAGATTAGGGTCACATGGATTGCCTCCAAGTCCCATTCTCTATGGCGAATGAACCTTAGCTGAACACAAGCCATGATACTGTTTCTTGATGTCCTCAAGGGTTCTACGCAAGCCATCAGCATGGAGCCAACCCACGAAGCCCCCATAGAGGCATTGTCCCTCGTGGTTACCAAGAAAGACGTGCTCCACCTGTAAAGGATTTCTCCAGGTACGAATTGTAATTCCGTTGTGGAACCTAATATAGGCTCTTGAGCGGTAGAAATCTCGTCGATGTGCATCAGTTATTCCTGGAACTAACCGTATCTGCTGAATTAATAGACTACTGAAATTGGTTTCTTGCTCATCTACAGCGATTTGTGGGTTAGTCCAAAAATTCTGAATGGTTGCCGCAACCTCTGGGTGATTTTTGAGAACGGCATGAGATAAAGCGGGTAAACAGATAAACTGCTTGGCTCCTGAAAACTTGGTTGTTTCTATGGTAATTGTGCCGTCGCTGCCATTATCAATATCACCAGCAATGATTAATGTAGGAATGGCTGTGGCAATTAACTCAGCCATCTCCCGA
>NZ_DATNPA010000637.1:0-5380 GCF_036703385.1 Allocoleopsis sp.
CAACAAAATGCGATCTGCGCTTCGCAGCAGCGCTTCGCTATCGCGTAAAGCCTCAAGGTCTGCCATCTGGGGCAGCGCAGTTACCGCCTGTTCCCTCACTGGGGCGTTCTCTTGGGAATGATGCTCCTCCTCCCTTGTAATACACGGGAGAAGTTCTGCTTCTTGACCTGTATTAGTCGAAACGGTTGCCTCCTCTTTCCATGTAATACCTGGTAGAGCATTGTCCCTAACTATCTGCTCTAAATAGTCAGCCCTGGTTATGCCTAAGCATTCAGCAGCAATGCCCAAGGCAATCCATGTTTCATCGGTTAGTCTCAGGGAGCGTACCTTACGATAGTCATCGTTTTTTAAGGCAAACTTTCCCTGGATATCCCGTTTCATATTAGTTCTCTTGCCATGTATTACAACGATAGTATAGACCTTAAGATGGAATTGGGGTCACTCTAACCGCGTGATGCAAGGAAAGTTTTTATGTCAATGCAGCCTCAAAGTATTCCTTCAGTTCCCCCAGATACTAAAGCTGTAGCGCGTGCAGCTTTTCCAAAAGGAAACATCTATGTTCTCCTGCGCGACAACCTGGGCAGCATTTATTCAGATGTTGACTTTGCCGCGTTGTTTTCCCAGCGGGGACAGCCAGCACAATCACCGTGGCGACTGGCTTTAATCAGCGTCATGCAGTTTGTCGAAAATTTATCTGACCGTCAAGCCGCAGAAGCTGTGCGTTCCCGGATTGATTGGAAATATGCTTTAAGTCTGCCTTTAACAGATCCAGGTTTTCATTTTTCAATTCTCTCTGAATTTCGCCAGCGCTTAATTGAGGGTGATGCAGAACAACTGTTGCTCGATAAGCTTTTGGAACAATTACGGGACTTGGGGTTACTAAAAGAAAAGCGACAAAGAACTGACTCAACTCATATTCTTACGGCTGTTCGTAAGCTCAATCGTTTAGAAACATTAGGAGAAACATTTAGAGCAGCACTCAACAGTTTAACCACAGTCGCGCCAGACTGGTTAATGAATCACCTTCACTCTGATTGGTTTGATCGTTACGGTCGGCGAGTAGAAAATTACCGATTGCCGAAGTTGGATAGTGAACGGGAGGCTTTGGGGAACTTAATTGGAAAAGATGGATTTGCATTATTAGATGCCATCTATGCTCAAAATTCACCAGAGTTGTTACACCAAATTCCTGCCGTAGAAATCTTAAGACAAGTTTGGATACAACAGTTCTATGCTAGGGGTGAAGATGGTTCTGTGCAATGGCGAATAACAAAAGATATGCCACCTTCAACAGTTGCCATTCATTCCCCTTATGATGTGGAAGCACATTACAGTTCCAAGCGTAGTGTTGACTGGGTGGGATATAAAGCCCATGTTACGGAAATTTGCGGTGAAGATTGTCCTCACTTGATTACCCAGGTTTATACTACTTTGTCTACGGTATCGGATGATGCAGCGGTTGAACCTATCCATCAAGCTTTATCTGAGAAATCATTACTACCAACTGAGCATTTAATGGACACTGGCTATGTGACAGCAGAGCATCTTGTCAATAGCCGTAGTGACTATGGTGTAGAAATTGTTGGTCCAGTTCGTTCTGACCCTAGTTGGCAGGCACGTAATCACCCTAAGTTCGCTGCTGACCAGTTTAAAATTGATTGGGAAAATCAAGTAGCTACTTGTCCTCTGGGAAAGCAGAGCGTTACTTGGTTTGCCAAAATTGATGTTAGTGGACAACCTATTATTGATATTCGATTTCCCACAGCTACTTGTAAAGCTTGTCGCTCTCGCCGCCGTTGTACGCGTTCAAAAAAAGAGCCTCGTGGACTGACCATTCGTGCTCAAGCTGAATATACTGCTCTGCGAACTCGTCGCCAATCCCAAGAAACACCTGAATTTTTAAAGATTTACCACCAACGTGCTGGAGTGGAGGCTACTTTGTCTCAAGGAATTAGACGTACCTGTCTGCGGCGATCTCGCTACATTGGATTAAAAAAAACTCATCTCCAGCATATTTTGATTGCTACTGCTCTTAACCTTGTACGCTTGGATGCTTGGTTAAACGACGAACCCGTTGCCAAAACTCGTATTTCTCGGTTTAAAAGACTACAACAATAGCCTGTAGCCTGCTCACACCATATAGATAAAGCCTTTCTACAAGTAATACACGGATGACCTAGACAAGAAATTCGTCTCTTTTACCGTGTAATACATGGTGAGTTCTAGAAAACCAAATAACCAAGGTGAGTTTATCCTCGAAAATTTGGTAGTGACAGCAAGGCCTACCCCTCACCATGTATTACGCGGAGAGGGACAGTATAAGTTAATTGCGTTATGGCTGAACTAACCAACCTTGCCTAGTCGTTTTCCGAATTCGCCGACAGTGTCTTCGCTACTTTTCCCCCTTGTGCAAGTTTCTCTACAAGTCATGAGCTTTAGAGCTGCATTCCAGTCTCATTACAACCTTGCGTTCTGTCTGTGCTGCTATGAAGACTTGGCTGAAGCTATTCAAAATGCAGTAATGCAGTAATTGATGCAGTAATGCAGTAAGTAAAATAATTGAGATCGAACCAACTCCCCCAGTCTTCTTCCTTCGTAGACGGAAGTTCCCCCGCAGGGGGGTGCTTCCGTTTAAGGTAGGTCAGTACTGCCCATGAGGTAGAGGTCGCACTCGCGGGCGGCACCCCGGCCTTCGTTGAACGCCCAGACGACGAGGCTCTGTCCACGACGGCAGTCACCCGCAGCGAAAACACCAGGGATGCTGGTGGCGTATTTGCCATACTCGGCTTTCACGTTGCTGCGGGCATCGCGATCGACACCGAGGGCATCGAGCAGCGGTTGCTCAGGGCCGAGGAAACCCATGGCGAGCAGAACGAGCTGCGCGGGGAGAACTTTTTCTGTACCGGGGACGTGCTTCGGAATAAACTGACCTTTATCGTTTTTCTCCCACTCCACCTGTACAGTGTGGACGGCTTTCACGTTGCCAGTTTCATCACCCTCGAACTTAGTCGCTGTGGTGAGATAGACACGCGGGTCATCGCCGAACTTGGCGGCGGCTTCCTCTTGTCCGTAGTCCATCTTGTAAACCTTAGGCCATTCAGGCCAGGGGTTATTAGCTGCGCGTTCCAACGGAGGTTTGGGCAGAATTTCCAGTTGCACGAGGTTCTTACAACCGTGGCGCATCGATGTACCGACACAGTCAGTACCGGTGTCACCCCCACCAATGATGATGACATCCTTGCCTTCAGCAGAGATGAAGTCATCGTTTTGGTGTTTGTCCAGAATTGCCTGGGTGTTCGCTGTGAGGAACTCCATTGCAAAGTGAATTCCCTTCAACTCTCGACCTTCTATGGGCAGATCGCGGGGCTTAGTAGCTCCCGTGCAGAGAATTACCGCATCGAATTCCTTAAGCAGGTTTTCAACCGGAAAGTCTTTGCCGACTTCAGTGTTGCAGATGAATTTTACGCCTTCTTCTTCGAGGACGTTGAGGCGGCGCAGGACGACTTTCTCTTTATCGAGCTTCATGTTGGGGATGCCATACATGAGCAGTCCGCCGGGGCGATCAGCGCGCTCAAATACAGTGACCCAATGACCGGCTTTGTTGAGCTGTGCGGCGGCGCAAAGACCCGCAGGGCCGGAACCGATGACAGCGACTTTTTTCCCGGTGCGTTGGGTTGGTGGTTCGGGCGTAATCCAGCCTTCATCCCAAGCTCTGTCAGCGATCGCATTCTCGATGTTCTTGATCGTGACGGGTGGGTTGGTGATGCCCAGTACACACGAGCCTTCGCAGGGTGCAGGGCAGACGCGACCTGTAAATTCGGGGAAATTGTTCGTCTTGTGTAGGCGATCCAGTGCCTCGCGCCAGAGTCCGCGATAGACGAGGTCGTTCCACTCAGGAATGAGGTTGTTGATTGGGCATCCGCTTGCCATGCCGCTGATCAGCGTGCCGGTGTGGCAAAACGGAACGCCGCAGTCCATACACCGTGCTCCCTGAGTGCGGAGCTTATCCTCCGGCATGTGCAGGTGGAATTCGTCCCAGTTGCGGATGCGATTGATCGGAGCCAGTTCAGAGGGTAATTCGCGGAGATACTCGATAAAGCCAGTTGGTTTTCCCATTGTTGTCTCTTAGGAGTCAGGAGTCAGGAGTCAGGAGCCAGGAATTGATTGGGTCTTCTGTCTCCTGTCTCCTCAAAGAAAGCGTCTTCGCCTATGAATTTTAGCTGCCACCGATACGGGCAACGTCACGGGCATTTTCTTCAAAGGCGGCGCTGAGTGCGTCATCGCCGCTCAAGCCAGATGCCAGTGCGTTTTTCAGCGCCTGGATTACGCGTTTGTAGTCCCTTGGCATCACCTTGACGAACTTCGGCACCATCTCCTGCCATGAGGCGAGGACTTTAGATGCCTTCTGGCTTCCGGTGTAGTCAGCGTGATTCTGGATCATCTGGTAAAGGGCATCGATTTCCTCAGAGTCTTCGAGATTTTCGAGTCCCACCATAGATGTGTTACAGCGCGTTGCGAAGTCGCCCTGCTCATCAAGGATGTAGGCAACACCGCCACTCATCCCTGCTGCAAAGTTACGTCCGGTGAGCCCGAGGACAACAACTTTGCCGCCAGTCATGTATTCGCAGCCGTGGTCGCCCACTGCTTCAACGACTGCATTGACGCCGGAGTTGCGGACGCAGAAGCGTTCACCGGCGATACCGTAGATATACGCCTCGCCGCTTGTCGCGCCGTAGAAGGCAACATTGCCGACGATGATGTTTTCTTCCGGCACAAACGTTGAGCCGACTGGTGGATAAACAATGATCTTGCCGCCGCTAAGTCCCTTACCGAGGTAGTCGTTCGCGTCGCCTTCGAGTTCGAGAGTGACTCCCGGAGGAACGAACGCGCCGAAGCTTTGACCCGCACTGCCCTGGAAATGTAGATGTACAGTATCTTCGGGCAGACCGTGCCAGTGGCGCTTGGTAATTTCGTTGCCGAGAATTGTGCCGACGACTCGGTTTACATTCTTGATCGGCAGCGTAGCTTTGACTTTTTCACCGTTCTCGATCGCGGGTTTGCACAAATCGAGTAGCATGGTCATGTCGAGCGATTTGTCAAGCCCATGGTCTTGGGGAATCTGACAGTAGCGACCGACTTCTGGCCCGACTTCTGGCTGGTAGAGAATTTTCGAGAAGTCAAGACCCTTCGCTTTCCAATGCTCGACGGCTTTCTTCGGTTCAAGTATGTCGGTGCGACCAACCATTTCATTAATCGAGCGGAAACCGAGCTGAGCCATGAGTTCGCGAGCTTCCTGGGCGATGAACGTCATGAAGTTCACTGTATGTTCAGGGTCGCCAGTAAACTTCTCGCGTAATTGTGGATCTTGCGTAGCAACGCC
>NZ_DATNPA010000638.1:0-9399 GCF_036703385.1 Allocoleopsis sp.
CGACACTAACAGAGATTAATACTGTATCCTCTTTCAAATAAGCACCTGCGGCTGCTTGTTTGAGATAATTACCAGCTGCTGCACGGTCAAAAGGCAGGGGTTGACCATTTTCCATCATCAAGAAATCTCCTAACTGAACTCTGAGATTTTCCTGCTCAAAGGGTACTCCTGCATAACCTGCGGCGGCGGCAATTCTGCCCCAGTTGGGATCGCGACCAAATATTGCTGACTTAACCAAAGATGAGCCAGCAATACTTCTGGCAATTTGACGCGCTGCTTTGTCATCGGCTGCGCCCGAAACTTGTACTTCAATCAGACAAGTAGCGCCTTCCCCATCCCGTGCGATCGCTTTGGCTAAATGTTGACAAACCGCTGTTAGCATCGCCTCCAATTTTTCCGCTTCTGGCCCCATCTCCGTAATTGCTGCTGTTCGGGATTGACCATTTGCCAGAGCAATTAAGGTATCGTTGGTACTGGTATCTCCATCAACCGTAATTTGGTTGAAACTTTTATCCGCTGCCCGACTTAACATTTGTTGCCACAAAGTAGTGGATACAGTAGCATCACAAGTAACAAATGCTAGCAGGGTTGCCATGTTCGGATGAATCATGCCGGAACCTTTGCAAATGCCACCCACCCGCACGGTGCGATCGCCAATGGTAGTTTCCAGCGCGATCGATTTGGGGACTAAATCTGTAGTCATAATGGATCGCGCTGCTGAATCCGAACCTTTTTCTGAGGCGGCGGCAACCAGTTGAGGAATTCCTGACAATAGGGCATCCATGCGAATGCGTTGCCCAATCACACCCGTCGAAGCGACCAAAATTGATTCGGGTGGAATGTTCAGTGCTTGCCCCAAAGCTTGGGCACTTTCCAAGCTATCTTTCCTGCCTTGCTCACCAGTGGCTGCATTCGCTTGTCCGGCATTGACCAAAACAGCACGAGCACTGGCTTTGGCTTGCAATCGTTGACGGCAGTATTCTACCGGAGCGGCGCAAACTTGATTTGTTGTGAATACACCCGCTGCGATCGCATCTACATCTGACAAAATCAATGCTAAATCAGGAAGCCCTGAAGGTTTCAGTCCGGCGGTAATCCCTGCCGCTCGATATCCTCTAGGGGCTGTGACACCACCTGTAATTTCTTGCCAGTCTGACATGACGCCTCCTGAAAACCTTCACTCCTGTTTGAGAGGCGATTATATCAAGTCTCAGGGAACCAGATAGCGAAGCGGCTGGTATTGATACAAAAAAAAAGAGAGCCACTTGAGGCGACTCTCCCGATCATCAGGGTGCATCTACTTCTCACAAGTATAAGGGTTAGGGGTGAGGGGTGTCACCTCCTATTTAATTTTTTTGACGAGTTGTTTTTGTTGATGAGAGTTTGTCTGATATAAATTACGAGTAAAAAGTTCCTGCCGATTAATTGTTAAGTCATCATCATGGAGCCGAATGATACAGCTACCCGATATGATCAAATCGCCCACTGGTGGCAGACTAAACATCAACATTCAACCTACGGGATTGCCCAATTGGAGCGGACTATCAAATTTACTTCTTTGAGGCACTCAGCTCTTGACGTAGGGTGTGGAAGTAGCGGACGTTTTCTCAGAATCTTATCCCAGCATGGATTTCAGGCTGAAGGGCTTGATATTTCTAGCGAAATGATCAATTTAGCAAAACTCCTACATCCAGAAATCACATTTTACAGGGAAGACATCTGCTGTTGGATTCCTCCGAAACCTTACAGCTTGATTTCGGCTTGGGATAGCACCTTTCATCTGCCCCTAAATGTGCAAGAGCCTGTGATAAAAAAGCTATGCGAGGCTCTTGAACCTGACGGAGTACTCCTGTTTACCTGTGGTGGTGGACATACAACCAGCGAGATTTCGGGGGTATTTCAAGGTCAAAATTTTGAGTACAGCACTTTGGGGGTAGATGCTTTCTTGCGAATTCTTACCTCACATCGCTGCACATGCCGCCATCTCGAATATGACCAATATCCTGAGAATCATGTTTATATCATTGCTCAAAAGACCTAACCAAATTTTTCAGCTGGAGATTGGTTAGCGTGCCATATACGCTAACCGCTTCTTTATTTGGGCATTTGGCACAAAAAAAAGAGAGCCACTTGAGGCGACTCTCCCGATCATCAGGGTGCATCTACTTCTCACAAGTATAAGAGATAGGGGTGGGGGGTGTCACCCCCTATTTAAACTTTTTTCTCACTAGCGTTTATAGGCACAAAAAAAGGAGAGCCACTTGAAGCGACTCTCCCGACTATCAGGGTGCATCTACTAAGCACACTATAACAAGATGGGGGTGAGGGGTGATACCCCTTATTGTGTGATTTTTGTGAAGTTTACATCTGAGTTTGATGAACCTATAGAACTCGCCACTCTTAGCCATTCAGCTTCTTGCTCAAGATTTGGTTTGTTAGCTTAGGATCAGCCCGCCCACTGGTTTGCTTCATGACTTGTCCAACAAAGAACCCTTGGAGCTTGGTTTTGCCCTTGCGATATTGTTCTAGTTCCTTGGGATTAGCCGCAATCACTTCATCGATAATGGCTTCGAGTTGACTAGAGTCAGAGATTTGGATCAGACCCTTACGTTCCACCAATTCTTTCGCCGAACCCCCTTGAGACAGTAGTTCAGGTAAAATGTCTTTGGCAATCTTACCGCTAATTGTGCCGTCTTCAATCAAGGTGATGAGTTCTGCAAGGGTCGTTGGCTTGAGGGCAATTTCTGCGATCGCCACTTTCTCTGTATTTAGATAAGCCGCAATATCTCCCATCACCCAGTTAGCCGTTTGCTTAGCATTTGCACCCGTAGCAATAGCCGCTTCAAAATACTCTGCCACTTGGCGATCGTCCGTTAGCACGCGAGCATCATAGGCAGAAAGCCCCAGTTCGCTTTCATAGCGATGCCGTTTCTGGGCGGGAAGTTCAGGGAGTTCACTACCCCATTGCTCTAGCTGCTGCTTAGATACCTCAATCGGGGGTAAATCGGGTTCGGGGAAGTAGCGGTAGTCGCTGGAGCCTTCCTTTACCCGCATACTAATCGTGCGTTGACTACCTTCTTCCCACAGGCGTGTTTCTTGAATGATACGCTCTCCAGCTTCAACCGCCGCAATTTGCCGCTCGATTTCGTACTCGATCGCTTTTTGGATAGCGTTGAAGGAGTTCATATTCTTGATTTCGACTTTGGTGCCAAACTCCTTCTGTCCAACGGGACGCACGGAAATATTCACATCGCAGCGCAGCGAACCTTCTTGCATGTTGCCATCGCTGACACCGATATAGCGCATAATCCGGCGCAATTCCTGGGCATACTCCGCCGCTTCTTGCCCAGAACGCATATCGGGTTCTGAAACAATTTCGACCAGGGCTACACCTGCTCGATTGTAATCGACGAGGGAATAAGTGGAACCCGAAAGGCGATCGCTCCCTGCGTGAACTAGTTTTCCTGCATCTTCCTCCATGTGAAGACGAGTAATACCAATCTTTTTGCGGATAGGGTTACCTGCCTCGTCAGGTAGCTCAATTTCGAGCCAGCCGTGTTCGGCAATGGGTAAGTCGAATTGAGAAATCTGGTAATTTTTAGGCAGATCGGGATAAAAATACTGTTTCCGGTCAAACTTGCTGTAAGGGGCAATCTGGCAATTCAGGGCTAAACCTGCTTTTACAGCGTACTCCAGTACCTTTTGATTCAGCACGGGCAGTACCCCAGGCAGTCCCAAACAAATTGGATCGATGTTTGTATTCGGAGTCCCACCGAATTCTGTAGAGGAATGAGAGAAAATTTTGGTTTGGGTACTCAGCTGACAATGGGTTTCTAGACCAATAATTGCTTCATACTGAGTTTTAACCGGTGCAGCAGTGGTCATAGGCGTTTTGTTTGCTGTCTTATCGCAACAGGTCTTTACTCTAGTTTAGGAGACCCAAAACACAAGACCTAAAAAACCTAGGAGGTCTTAGAAAAGCTCCTAGGTTTCTCCTATTAGATTAATGGGGCAATGCATTTATTTACTGGAGTCCCCAAAAGTGTAGAACACCTTGATTCGAGAATAATTCAATCGCTATGGCAATGACAAAACCAAGCATTGCCAAACGTCCATTCCAGATTTCCGCTTGGGGGGTGAAGCCGAACTTGACAGCGTTACGGTCTTCTGGATTAGTAATAGGTGTGTTTGGTGTATTTGTCATGGTTGATTTTCCTTTTGTTAAATTTAGAGTGAAACGGGTGAGTTTTAAGGACTTACATTAATCCCCAGAAGTGCAGCACACCTTGGTTTGCTAATATTTCAGTCAGCAGCGCAGCTACAAAGCCAATCATTGCAAGGCGTCCGTTCCAGATCTCTGCTTGAGGAGTTAAACCTGTCTTCCAAGCATTACGCTCTTCAGGATTGGTGATGGGAGGAGTGTTTGATTGTTGCATGATTGTTATTTGCTTATTTTGTTGCCTTAGTCAAGCTTACTTTAATAAAGTTAACGAACACAAAGGCTAACGCTATCCGTCGGAGGTCAGAAGCTTTTGGATTCTGAAATTAAGTCTTTAGAAGGACAATGAGTATTAAGTTGGCGCTCAATCGTCCTTTGCCCTCGGCGCTAATTCCTACTGGAACAGAAAAAGTTATGAGTCGTTCGCTGCCCTTTAGAAACTTGGCACATACGCTGTGGATTGCCCGCTACTGCCAAAAGCACAACATCTCTACCAGTGAGGGGATGGAGCGCATAGCAGCCCTAGAAGCGATGCAGTCAGCACGACGCCGAAGCAGGCGGGAATTCTTAGTAGATATGGGTAAGCTAGCGGTAGTGGGTACGGCGCTAGGTGTGGGTTCCGGCGAGCTACATCGTACTCTCGCGGCACCAGCATCTGGGGCTGGAAATGTAGCCATTGTGGGAGCAGGATTGACAGGGTTAGCTTGTGGTTACCAACTGAAGCAGAAGGGAATTAATGCGACTCTATACGACGCCAGCAACCGATTGGGGGGGCGCTGCTACTCGCTGGGTGGTGCCTTTCCAGGAAGCGTTACGTTTCCCAGCCAGGTTGTTGAGCGAGGGGGAGAGTTTATCGATACCCCCCATAAGACTTTGTTGGGATACGTGCAGGAATTCAAACTGGATGTTGAAGATGTGTCCAAGCAGCCAGGGGAAGTTTTTTACTACTTTAACGGTCAACGCTATGCAGAATCAGTGGTTGTTGATGAATTCCGCAACTTTGTGGCTGTGATGCGGGACGATTTGCGATCGCTTTCTGCCGAACCCACAGCCGACAACTATACTGATGCTGACCGCAAACTCGACTTTACCACTCTGCAACAATACCTGGATACTCGTGGGGCGGGAAATCTGATTAAGGCTGTGATTAAAGCGGCGTATATTGGGGAATACGGTTCAGAAATCGATCGCCAAAGCTGCCTGAATTTTCTCCTATTTATCCATGCAGATAAGCGATCAAAGTTTAGACCCTTTGGCGTGTTCAGCGACGAACGCTATCACGTTATCGGAGGTAACCAGCAAATTGTTGAAGGCTTACGCAGCCGACTTCAAGGGCAGATTCAGGTTGGCAAGAAGCTGGTAGCCGCCCGCAAGGACAGTGCAGGCAAAGTTGAGTTGACGTTCAATGATGGCTCTAGCGGAAAATTTGACGCTGTTGTCTTTGCCATTCCCTTCTCAACGCTGCGGGAAGTTGATCTACATGCCAGCCTCCAACTGCCTGCGGCAAAGCTCTATGCGATTAACAATCTAGTCTACGGAACCAACGCCAAGCTAATGGTTGGCTTTACCAGTCGTCCGTGGGTGGCTTTAGGTAGTAATGGTTCGTCCTACGCCGACTTAGCAAAGCTCCAAGGCACTTGGGAAACTAACCCCAGCAAGGCAACTAGCGATCGAGCCGTATTGACTAATTACATGGGGGGCAAATTGGGTGCAGGAGTTAATCCTAACCAAGTTCAGCAGGAAGCGAGTGCCTTTCTCAACGACCTCAACCGCGTCTTTCCCGGTGCATTAGCAGCCGCAAGGCGTAATGGCAATCAGGTGGTAGCCCATTTGGAGCATTGGCTTTCCAACCCGTTGGTGAAGGGAAGTTACACCAGTAACCAACCCGGTTATTTTACGATGATCGCCAATAATGAAGGGAAACCTGTTGGCAATCTCTACTTTGCGGGCGAACATACTAACTCTTTCTATGACTGGCAGGGCTTCATGGAAGGGGCGGCGCTTTCTGGCATAGAGGCGGCTAACCAAATTCTCAGTAGTGTCAAGGGGAACCAAGGTTGAGGTTCAGAAGGCAGAAGATGGAAGGCATAGGACAGAAGGCTCTCACGTTTAAAAAGCGTGGGATGAACGAGAGACCTCTGGCATAAATCCTAGAATGCCCCCTAAATCCCCCATTTTTGGGGGACTTTGAACTCATGTTCCCCCCAGAATTGGGGGGCTAGGGGGGCAAAAATGTACTTTTGCAAGAGACGATTCATGAGCGTACCGCTCACACTCCAGGATGAAAGGAGACTTTCAAAACAGACCCCCACGGGCGATTGCCCACAACAAAAAATGAAAATAGTTCTCATGCTCGATGGATTTACGGCGTTTTAGCCTCTATTTTCAGGTTAGGTCTAAGGATGTTTGATTTTCAAGAACTACATTAACGATGAATAGCACTGACTTAAGAAATTTCATCCAACCCGTCAATCCTTGTGCAGGGGGTCTCTAGGTAGGCACTCCGTCCCCCAGTGGGGGGTTTGGGGGGAAACCCCCCAATCTGGGTTTTTCCAAGAAACGATAATTTTCCCTTACGTCAGTGACATTCGCATTAAGATAGCGCTAAAGCTCTAACTACAAACAAGTTGTCTGAGAAATATGAATGACGATGAACTCAACGATAGGTTGTGCTGTCGGGCATAATTGCTCCTCGGAGGTTAGCACCATTTAAAATAGCTCCCTTCAGATTGGCACCTGTTAAATTAGCCTCCTGTAAGTTAGCACCTGTCAAATCAGCCCCATAGAGGTTAGCCCCCTGTAAATCCGCACGATCCAGTGCTGCACCCCTTAAGTCAGAAAACATTAAAGTAGCACGCGTGAGGTTAGCATTACTGAGATTAGCGCTCATCAAGTCGGCAACTCTCAGATTAGCCCCGATCAAATTAGCATTGCCCAAAGCACATCTGGAACATTGCTTGGTTGTTAATAGCTGTTGGATAGGCATAGGGCTTGCTGTTGAGTTGCGCTCCCGAACGCCGCAAAGTCGGCTTAAATCCAGGATTTGACCCTCTTGGGTTTGGATGTAGCAAACGGATTGATCGGGATTGGGGTCAACGGATGTTGGGGATTGAGACACTAGGGAGGGTGAAGGGTTAGAAGCGATCGCACTTAGGACGGCAATCCAGGCACTCGCTATGGCAGCACTTGAATACAGCATTATGAATTAGGTCGAACTGCCAAGCCTGTTTGGGGGTCAAACAAATGAATCTTATCAACAACCATTGATAGCCAAAGTTGATCGCCAATTTGAACGAGTTGATCAGGTGCCGTTCTCACTTGTAAAGGAGATGCTTCAGCTAGCGACACAGTTAAATAGGTGTCGTTTCCTAATGCTTCTACCAGCTCAACTTGCACGGGTAAGTTTTTAGGGGCAGGTACACTGACACTAAGATGTTCTGGACGAATGCCTAACGTGAGAGAACGTCCGTCGTATTGTTTCAGAACAGGTGCCCAGACTTCTGGGAGAGTGAGGCGGAACTGAGGATGCGTAATCAGAAGCGGCGCTTTAATCTGGACGGGGAGAAAGTTCATCGGCGGTGAACCGATGAATTCAGCCACAAACTGGTTGGCGGGGTGGTTGTAAAGTTCCAGTGGTGGAGCAAGTTGTTGGATTTGCCCGTGATTCATGACAGCAATGCGATCGCCCATTGTCATCGCTTCGGTTTGGTCGTGGGTAACATAGATTGTGGTAGTTCCCAATTGCCGCTGAAGTTTCACAATTTGGCTGCGAGTTTCCGCCCGGAGTTTGGCATCCAGGTTGGAGAGGGGTTCATCCATCAAAAAGACTTGAGGATTGCGAGAAATTGCCCGTCCCAGTGCGACTCGTTGCCGTTGTCCCCCCGATAAATGCTTGGGCAGTCGGTGCAGCAGTGGTTCGATTTGCAACAACTGCGCCACCCGGCGGACTTGTTCATCAACCGCTTTCTCCTTGTCAGAGAAATAGCGGAGTCCTTTGGGAAGCGATCGCGTCATTGCCACGAAGAAATCCTCCACCCACTGGGGAATCTCTTGTTCAGATGGCTCTTCCCCACTTTGAATCTCCGATTCCGGACTTAGCATTTTCGTGCGCCGTAGCCCAAAGGCAATGTTGTCATAGACGGTTAAATGGGGATAGAGGGCATAGTTCTGAAACACCATTGCAATGTCTCGTTCCTTGGGGGGGAGGTCGTTGACTAAGCGATCGTTCACCCAAATATTGCCGCCTGTCATTTGCTCCAACCCTGCAATCAATCGCAGCAAGGTACTTTTGCCGCAACCCGAAGGGCCAACCAGCACCATAAACTCGCCATCATTGACCGTTAGGTTGATGCGCCGCAAGACATTGACATTACTCGTTTTTTGTGCCGTGGAATTATCCCTAGGGGAAGACTTGTCAACGGCAAGCACAGGCGCTTCATCCACCGGCGAGAGCAGAGGTTCTGCTGTTACGGGTGTGACGGTTCGCTCCCCCTTGCGACCTGAAAAGCTTTTATAAATATTTTCTAGAACAACCTGCGCCACGATTAATTCCCCTTCCCATATAAAGCTATTCTTCCCTGTTGCTAAGGCGATCGCAACAGGAGTTTAATTACTTAATTAAGTGGATGAAGTTATCCTCCACAAGAGTACAGGCTTGTTATGAATAGAAAAAATACCGATAAAAGCGCTTGTAGGGGCGGGTTTAGGGATAACTTTTGTAGGATACACCGATAACATTAAAACAAAACCCGCCCTCCTCCACCTGGATTAGGGTGTGTTTCAAAGAAAGCACCATTATCGCCAATCTCCCTGTACCGTAAATGCTGCCCAATAATAAGGAGACTGCCATTGCTGGGATTTCCACATTTCTAGTTGTGCAGCCCTTAATGCCGATACCGGCTTTTGCTCCTCCTTGAGCATCTTCTGATAAAATTTCGCCATAACTTCAGACGTGGCGACATCATTAACACTCCACAAACTCACGACTACGCGCCTTGCTCCAGCATACATGAATCCTCTTGTCAAGCCCACTAATCCTTCCCCTTTCACATCTTTCCCCAATCCAGTTTCGCAAGCACTCAAGACAACGAGTTCCGCAGGTAAGTTGAGGTTAAAGATATCTTGGAGACGCAAGAAACCATCTTGGGGCTTGCGTTGTTGGTCATAAAGAGACAGCACGA
>NZ_DATNPA010000639.1:0-3352 GCF_036703385.1 Allocoleopsis sp.
CCGAAGCGATTCACTATAACTAATTCTCCAAATATTACGCTAGTACCCTATTTCTCTAGGATAGGTGCGAGAATTGGGAAGTGCCTACCTAACTTGAGGAAGACATCCGATTGTTCGACATTAATGGGTTTATATGCGGCTGTCTGCCTGTCCCTATCCAGACTATGGAACGTTGCAGGGTAAAGTCAAATCAATAGCACCCGATGCGATCGCCCTTTCTAGAACAGATGGCAACGCAACTCAGGAAAGTCCCAGACCTGCGGTGGGGGGAACCTATGAAGTCACCATTCAACCCATGAAATTAACATTGCAGGCGAATGGACAAATATGCTCCATTCAATCCGGAATGGAGGGCAGCGTTGAAATTGTTTCCAGAGAGGAAACAATCTTACAGTTTTTTCTGAGAAAGGCGAGATTGCTTACCAGTTTATAAATTTGAGTGTCCTCTCAGTGTGTTTTCGGTTTCCACTGTAAAAATGCTGTTGTCAAGTCAACGTGTAAGAATTCACATAATCCATACCGTAGGATAAACCTTGGATTAAGTAGGAAGAAGCCAACTCGACTGCTAATCGAGCTAGTGGTATTCTATTGGGGTTATTTAATACACCTCTGAGCAGAAACCCTTTATGCCAAAACATCAAAATCAGCCCATTTCTACTCTATCCATCAACGACCTTGACAGCTTATTAGTTGAATTGACTGATGCTGAGTCCGCGCAGGTTACGGGTGGACTAGGGGCATCTACGTCCGCGCAGGTTACGGGTGGACTAGAGGCATCTACTCAACAAGTAGGGCTTGTCAATGTCAATGCCTCTAGCAATAATGTTGCAGTTCCGTTGCAAGCCAATCTAGATAACATAGATGTCTTGTAAAATCATTGGTTTATTCATTAACCGCTACGAGTTTGGCTTCAATGCCTGAACTGATCCACAGTGCATAGCGTGCTGTTAGCGTCAGCGTAACGTACCGAAACCAAGATAAACCGCGCGTTATGACGTTGCCGAACACACGCTACACAACCAGGTTGTCATTGCTAAATCTGTACGAACAAAGGGTGCTGGGTTAATAGATATCAAGCGAGTTGGCATTCAGGTAGGAACGCAGTAATTCAACTCCCGCAAGGGAAAATTGCTTGAGAATCGCGGTCATCCACCCCTCTGGAGAGTCATCGTTCGAGTGCCAGCCTCTAACAAGCCATTGATAACCCTGAACGATTGCGCTTCGAGCAACTTATGGCAACGTAGCTCTATAGGCACATTCCGTATAGCCGCAGTCTACTAAAAGGTCTCTTAAACTGTGATCTGTCAAGCCTTAAGAGCGCCAATTGATGAAAAATTCATCCAAATACTAAGCCAGGATAAACTTTTCTAGAGGAATATTGCCCTTTTTTCCCAATTTCGCAAGCAATTGCTGAAGTTCTTCTCGCTTCTCAGAAGACACTGCATTCTACTGATGTTGATGTGTTTCCTACCTTCACCTCACTTCGTACTCAATAAGCGAGAAGCAAGCTACAGTTTGAACAAGGTAAAGCGGGTTTGGCGATCTCTGGTAGAATTCTTTTTTCGCATCGCTTGAAGTGCAATTTGACTTGAGTCACTGAGGCCATCATCGCTGGTACAGTCACTGTACAGCTTACAATCTGGCTCCTTGAAGCTAAATGACCCGGAGACTACGCCTGCCTCAAGCATCCCGTATTGCTGCTACCTTCCGGTTCTGACAAGGTTTGGGCGTTGAAACCGCATAGTTCCAGGTCATAATTATCATAACATCATTTTGTCCTGTTTGAGTCAGGGAAAGACGAGGCACTCACTTCTGTCCTCACTCCACAAGGAGACGCCATTCGTGCAGGACATACTTGACGCAATGGTTTGGGATCAGCGGGTCTTGGGCAACAATAGCTTTTGCTTCGTCCATCGAATCGGCTTCAAATAAGAGCATTCCGCCTCCTCTCTCTGCCCAGTAGCCAGTTCTCGCCTTGTGCCCCTTGGCAATCAAGCCTTCGACGTAGGCTTTATGAGCTGGTACATATTGGTCAAAGGTGGCTTTATCAACGATGCCTTCTTCAATCTTTGCAAACCAGGGCATTTTAGACTTTGGACTATAGTACAAATTAAGAACGTTTAGTAATTTACCGATTTTGTTTATTTGGATAATTCAAAACGCCGCTTTTTCATCGCGTTCCTGCCGCCGCAGGACATTCAAGACTACGCTACAGAGATTAAAGAGTACTTCGCGAAAAACTACAATAGCCGACATGCTCTAAAGTCTCCACCCCACATTACTCTACAGCCGCCCTTTGAATGGCCTCTGGATAACGTATCAGTTCTTGAACAAACCCTCTCGACGTTTGCCGAGAGTCAAACGCCAGTGCCGATTATTCTCAAAGGCTTTGGGGCATTTGTGCCGCGTGTCATTTACATCAATGTCATCAAGACGCCAGAACTGATGAGTTTGCAAGGCTATTTGATGGCGCACTTAGAGGAATCTTTAGGCATTGTTGACCCAGTTTCTAAAACTCGTCCCTTCGCGCCTCACATGACAGTTGCTTTTTCCGACTTGACGCGGCAGAACTTCCGCGCTGCATGGCCTGAATTTCAGCGTCGAGAGTTAGAGTTTAAGTTTACAGTTTCTCACCTCACGCTACTCATTCATGATGGTAAGCAATGGAATGTCAGTAAAAATTTTGATTTTCCTGATACTGTCGAATGAGCTATAGCTCTGACGTACTTCCCCCTGTCTTGCACCTTAACCAAAGTGTGATTCCTGATGGCCTTGGGACACGCTAGGCTGGTGCTAACCTGTTTTATCAACTTAAAAGTAAACTCTGTGCTAACAACTTTTAGACTTTTGTAGCAGTGCAATCAAAGGGTATAACGCTATGGTTTGGTTTGTCTTAATATTTTTGTTTATTCTGCTGCTCTCTGCTACTCCGCTCCTCGGCAGCTTGAATGTACGCTGGTCTTTGCAAATAATGATTGGATTATTCGCTGCCTTTTTTATCGCCAGCTGGATTATCCTGATTTTTTACCCGCAATGGGGGTAACAAGTACCAAGCACCCTAACCTCAACAACCTTGCGTTTGTTGAAATAGGAATCAGACCCAACCTTTAATCTCAGCATCAGTGAGCGATCGCTCTAACTTGACATATTCGCTCTTTGCCGATTGTAGAATATGTTTCATCATCACTGGCTCTCCCGCATCCGCAGCAAGAAAGGCCGCATTTAAGGCAATATTGCGGATATTTCCCCCAGCGACATTCAATTTTCCCAACTTGTTCACATTTAGTTCCTGGGTTGGGGTTTGGCTGGGGAAGATGCGTTGCCAAATCTCGGCTCTAGCTTTCGCATCGGG
>NZ_DATNPA010000640.1:0-2068 GCF_036703385.1 Allocoleopsis sp.
TTCGTCACAAACCCATGTTGGAGAGCTGCTTGCTCCGCCAAAATAATCATGGCGTCTGTGTTATGAACTTCCTGCAACTGTAAAGATTGAACACCCCAGTAAAGTGTCAGCCGACGCTGCACTTCTTCGGTTGGCGTGACAGCAACCACCGGAATCTGCTGGCGATACTTAGACAGAATGCGTGTGGTGAAACCGTGTTCTGTGAAGCAGATAATCGCCTTAGCATTAATATTCTGCGCCAGTTGACAAGCCGCATACCCAACCGCGTTGGAAATAGTATGTTCCCGCTTACCATTGATGAACATCGAAGACGCCGCCAAACGTTCTTCAGTGGTTTCGGCGATGCTCGCCATCGTCTTCACCGTTTCTACCGGGTAACGACCCACTGATGTTTCGCCCGAAAGCATAATCGCATCTGTACCATCCAGAATCGCGTTGGCAACATCAGAAACCTCAGCCCTGGTTGGGCGAGGGTTTTGAATCATCGACTCCAGCATCTGGGTTGCAGTAATCACAGGCTTCTGATAGCTGTGGCAAGTGTCAATCAGGGCTTTCTGAATTTGAGGCACTTGTTCCAACAGCATTTCAACACCCAAGTCCCCACGCGCCACCATAATTACATCGGCAGCAGCAACAATTTCCTCCAGGTCGTTTACTGCTTCATGACGCTCGACTTTAGCAACGATATGAGTCGATTTACCAGAGCTTCTCACAATGTCTCTGACTTGCTCCAGATCTGAGGCTTTGCGCACAAAAGACAAGGCGACGTAATCCACGCCTTGCTCTAAGCCAAACATCAAGTCCTCTTTATCCTTATCCGTCAGAGGAGGCGCTGAAATTGAACCGGTCGGGAGGTTAATTCCCTTATGGCTTTTTAACTCTCCCCCGTAGATGACGATGCAGTGAATCTCATCACCACTCACCTGCTCTACCTTCAGTTTGAGTAAGCCATCGTTGAGCAGGATCGCGTACCCAGCTTTTACATCCTGAGCTAAGCCTTTGTAGGTTGAACTAAATCGCTGTGCTGTACCGAGGACATCCTCCATTGTGATCGTCGTCTTCTCACCTTCTTGAAGAATGACCCCATCTTCCATATCCCCAACGCGGATTTTAGGCCCTTGTAAATCTTGAAGAATGGCGATGGGGCGTTTCAAGTCAGCAGAAACTTTGCGAACGGTGCGGATGTACTCTAGATGGGTCGCGTGTTCGCCATGAGAGAAGTTCAACCGAACTACGTTCATACCTGCCTCGACCATTGCTTTGAGCGTGTCGTAGTCAGAACTGGCAGGGCCAAGTGTGCAGATGATTTTGGTTTTACGCATAAACACGTCTACTCTGTCAAGAGTTTTTATACTTACTGTGTCCATTGCTTTTTACCTTCTATAGTTCTGCCCTTCCGGACGTTTAACAGAGTCTTGAATAAATGATGTTTGCCCCTGACAATTCCTTTACATTTGGGTTAGAAAAATAGTGGTTGTCTCGATTGGAATTCAATCCACGCTTAGCAGAATTACTATCTGACGATGTTGGCACTACCGTTGAGAGCGGTGTTGATTAATGTTCCGTTACTGGCACGGAACTCCTACACAATAATAGTCGCATTCTTTCTAAAGGAATGTTTTATCTAACACTCTCAGCATCAATTCCAGATGAAAGAGGGTGAGCATTGCCCACCCTATTCTTTTGCTTGTAGAAATAGGTGAGTTTCAAGTTCCCTATTTTTACTATCTTTCATACCCTTGTGAGAGGATTTTTTAGGTCATTCCGACACTAAAAATGGGGTTTGGGAATTAAAATTAAGCTTTCACTTTTTCAACAGCGGCTCGAACCATTTGATTGGCATAACCCCATTCATTGTCATACCAGCTCATGACTTTGACCAAGTCACCATCGACCACTTGGGTCATGGTTAAATCAACAATTGAACCGTGGGCATCACCTACGATATCAGAGGAGACAATTTCTTCATCAGAAGCGCTCATGATACCTTTATAGCGATCGCTCTCGGCTTCTTCTCGGAAAATAGTGTTAATTTCCTCAACCGTTGTGGGTCTTTCGGTGACGAAAA
>NZ_DATNPA010000641.1:0-4000 GCF_036703385.1 Allocoleopsis sp.
GCAGGGGATTTCCGGCAAAGGCACTAAAGTTCATGGTGTAGGGTGAATGTTCGTACCCCGTTGGCCCCAGTGGCAAAACTTGCCATAAGGTTTGACCACTGCTACCTAAGAAATCCACGAACTCGTAAGCTGATTTTCCTAAATCACCAATACCAAATCGACTGGGCAGACAGGTGGGGTGTAGCAAAATTCCACTAGCACGTTGAAAAGTCATGGTGATTTTTTGGTTAAAGATTAAAATCAACAATGATTCTTACCATAAAACAATTTTTAAAAAGACTCAAGGTGGAGTTCAATAACATTAGTTCAAGTTAATAAGACCTCAGATAGATGTCAAAACCAGGTAAATATTAGATGAATAACTGCTCTATTAAAAGCCGTTAGTTCAGGTTTAAATTAACTTTCAGTCTCGGTAAGAAAATGTCATCAGAAATAGACGTATTGTCCTTATTCCCCCTTTGGAAGGAGTAGGCTTTTTGGCGTGATTTCTATAATTCCTTCTGGAACAAGTAGAGGGAGACGGTGCTGTAATGCTACCTACCACAGGAAGACGAAGGGTTCAGATTGAGGGAGTCTCGCCAGAAATTGATGGGGGTCGTTTTCCGATTAAGCGGACAGTCGGCGAAAAAGTCCACCTTGAAGTTGATATGTTCTGTGATAGTCATGATGCGATCGCAGGATTGATTTTATACCGTCCAGAATCCTCCCAACAGTGGCAGGAAGCTCCCCTATCTCCCTTAGTCAATGACCGATGGCAAGGGGAATTCACCGTTTCTGAACTGGGTTCCTATGTTTACACGGTTATGGGTTGGGTCGATCATTTTAAGTCTTGGCGGCGAGACTTAACCAAGAAGCTGGACGCTGGACAGGATGTATCGATTGATTGGCTCATTGGGGCAGAATTGGTTGAAAAAGCGAGTCAGCGAGCGTCTACTGAGGATGTCCAAGCGTTAAAAGACTGGGCGGCAAAACTGAATTCTGAAGAGAAGCACAGCCTCGTCCTCATGCCAGACAACACGCTGTCAGACGCTCTCATCGTCCTCATGGACAAGTACCCCGACCGAGAACTCGCGACCCTTTATGAAAACCTCCTCAAAATTACAGTAGACCGAGAAAAAGCCCGGTTTAGTACCTGGTACGAAATGTTTCCCCGTTCCTGTGGGACTCCTGGCAAGCACGGCACGTTTGCAGACTGCGAAGCTCGCCTTCCTTATATTGCAAGCATGGGTTTCGATGTCCTCTACCTGCCCCCTATTCACCCGATTGGACTCAAGTTTCGTAAAGGCAAAAATAACGCCACCCAAGCTGAGTTAGAAGATGTGGGCGTCCCTTGGGGAATCGGTGGCCCAGAAGGCGGACACAAAGTCGTAAACCCGCAATTGGGAACTCTAGAAGACTTTCACAAGTTTGCCCTCAAAGCCGCTGAGTATGGAATTGAACTCGCCTTAGATATCGCTTACCAATGCTCTCCCGACCATCCCTACGTGCAGAAGCATCCCCAATGGTTTAAGCACAGACCGGATGGCTCCATTCAGTATGCAGAAAATCCACCGAAAAAATATCAAGATATTTACCCGATTGACTTTGAAAGTGAAGAATGGCAGAGCCTTTGGGAAGAACTCAAAAGCATCGTTCAGTTCTGGATTGACCAAGGGATACGTATCTTCCGAGTGGACAATCCTCATACTAAAGCCTTCCCCTTTTGGGAGTGGATGATTGGGGAAATCAAGCAAGCTTATCCCGATACCATCTTCCTGGCAGAAGCCTTTACCCGCCCCAAAATGATGTATCGCCTTGCCAAGATGGGCTTTACCCAATCCTATACCTATTTCACTTGGCGCAATACTAAATCGGAGTTGACTCGGTACTTGCAGGAACTCACGCAGACAGACGTTCATGAGTTCTTCCGACCCAACTTTTGGCCTAATACTCCAGATATTTTGCCTGAGTTTCTTCAGCTCGGTGGACAACCTGCTTTTATTATCAGGCTAATTCTAGCTGGCACACTCACAGCCAGCTACGGAATTTATGGGCTAGCGTTTGAACTGTGTGAAAACCGACCGCTGAAAGAGGGAAGCGAAGAATATTTAGATTCGGAGAAATATCAGATCCGAAATTGGGATTTAGATAGTCCTGATAGCATCAAAGATGTGATTGCACGAGTCAATTGTATTCGTCATACACATCCTGCGTTGCAGAGTAACAAGAGTTTGAGATTTCATGAAATCGATAACGAGGAAGTGATTTGCTATAGCAAGCAGGCTGAGGGTGAGTATGAAGAAACGGGTCTGAAATCCGATTTGATAGTCGTGGTTGTCAACCTGAATCCTTACCATACGCAATCGGGAAGAATCTGTTTGCCCCTAGAGTCCTTAGGGCTTAAACCCAAACAACCTTACCAGCTCCACGACTTGCTCAAGGATACCCAATATAGCTGTCGGGGGGAATTTTTCCATGTCGAACTCAATCCTCAAGTAAATCCAGCTCATATTTTCTGGGTGAAGCAGTACGTATCACCGAGTACTCGCCCAATGTGGGATGGCAACTATATTGCACCAGAGGAATATGTCTGAATCAGGTTGTATCTGCATTGATGAAGTTATGCTGGACAGCTTCACCGCTTTATACACACAGTATTCGATTTGTCAATGGTTAAGTCCTACATGCTTCCCTTCGGGACGCAACGCGAGCGCAAACGCTAATGCTGGTGCTAGAGATGCGATCGCTCTGTTGCCACTCGTCTAACGTGTCACACTAGAAACAAAGATTCGGGAAAATCTCAGGAGGCTTGGTTTATGACAATCTCCATCGAGAAAAAGGTTTGGACAGATGAGGAATTTTTGGCATTGTCCAAAGATGGACATCGCTATGAATTGGTGAATGGGGAGCTTGTGGATATGGGCAATTCAGGGATGGAGCATGGTGAAATTGGCTCATTTCTAGGGGGTCTTCTGGCAATATATGTTCGGCAGCACAAATTGGGAACGGTTTGTGATTCCAGTACAGCGTTTACCTTAAAGAACGGCAACAAGCGGTCGCCCGATGTATCTTTCGTCTCTAAAGAACGGCTCAAGGGCTTAAAGCGTCCCCTCCGTGGTTTCTTTCAAGGTTCTCCTGATCTGGCGGTTGAAATTCTCTCTCCCAGCAACACGGTTGAGGAAATCCATGAAAAGATTGTGGAATATTTTGACAACGATACTCGCTTAGTCTGGGTGATTCATCCCGATGAAAAATATGTTCTGGTTTACCATTCGCCTGAACCCGATCACTTCCTTCGTTCTCAAGATGCGCTAGAGGGTGAAGCGATCGTTCCTGGCTTTTCAATGTCTGTTGCCGAACTGTTTGAAGAGTGGGATTTTTAGAGATCACTCATCGCCCTTCCTTCGTCTCAACGCGCTAGCCTCACTCTATCTGTCGAGTTCCAAGCAACAGCGATCAAAACCAGCAACCTTTAGCTCTAACTCACCTCTAAACTAAACCCCGGCAAAACATCCTCCCCCGACAACATCACAGGAATTCCCACCACTTCCACCTCTTGCCCTATTCGATCAATCTCTACCTGCCGATCCTTAGAATTAATCAGCCAACCCAACCGCAACCCACTCGATCGCACCAACCCTACTGACTCGTTGCCCTATCCCTAGTGCCGTCTGCTGTCTGCCTGATTTTTCAGCTAGAGGTAAGTCGAAATACTTATTCCTCTTGAGAGTTGAATGCCTGAGATTAGCTGCTGCAACATGGCTGCTGAGTCTAAAAAAATTTAAGAGCTAAAATCGCTTCCATGCAAAAGCCTCATTCGCTTATAAAGGACGACCCGCTGTGGTTTAAAAACGCCATTATTTACGAAGTACCTGTTCGCGCCTTTGCTGATAGTAATGCTGACGGTATTGGTGACTTTCGGGGACTCACTGAAAAACTGGATTACTTGCAAGATCTGGGAGTGACGGCAGTTTGGTTGCTGCCATTCTTCCCCAGTCCGCTGCGGGATGATGGCTACGAT
>NZ_DATNPA010000642.1:0-42031 GCF_036703385.1 Allocoleopsis sp.
GGAAATTGCTCGCTTTAAATTGCGACTTTTGAGCGGTGCCAGACTGACAACCGCTAATTTTGCCAGGGAGCGCTGCCTCAAAAATTTGCTACCCAGTGTACTGTACTTCTCTCCTTTTGCCTTTTGTGCTGCTTTTGAAGATACAGCCATTACAAACCTCTCATTTGAATCAATATAGTTCTATGGTTTCAATCGCTCCACTTCATTCATCGCGCAACCGCTAAATCTTTCGACTGCATATTTTTGGCATAAAGTTGCTGCAACTCTTGAAAGCTTGCAACCTTCACTCCAGTTTTACTAGCAAATGCTTGTGCATCTTTCTCTAGTAGGAACGCAGATACCTGGTCACCATTCTGAACATAGAAAGAATTTTGGGCGAATAATTTCCAACCTTTGTCGCGATCGTGCACGAAGGATACAGCCGCTGTCTTGCTCTCAGACTTGAGCTGTTGCAGCTTTGTCAGCATATTCTTGATTGAGGCAAAACTGAGAACTTTATCTTCTCCTTCTACCCAAATCTGAGCTGCTAGTTTTGGATCTTGAATCGATTCTTGAGTGAGTGCATCATTACCACGAACCAAATTATCCGCCGATTTAGCCACATCTTGTTCGCTAATGTTGCTCTCTTTGAGCGCTTGTTTCAGGTAACTGTCATCCGTCCAACTTGCCACATCATCTGGATTCACACTGGCATCCAATTTTCCAATCTGCTTCAACGTCGTCACGCTATTTTTGAGTGCAGTGATTTGGTAGGGCTGAATTCTCGGATCGAGCTTTTGAATACCCGATGGACCGAGGAACATATAAAAGATTTCTTTCTCAACCCCTGTCCACTTCTCCAACTTTGCAGAGAGGGCTTCTGGTTGTTCCCGGAAATGCTGATTCGCCTCCAGCATCGCCCTCAGATAAGCCACCACAATTTCGGGATTTTCCTTGGCAAAGTCCGATCGCACTACAACTCCGTGAAAGGTTGGAGTTTCCGTTTGCGCACCATCGTAAATCTTGCGAGCAAAGCCTCTAAAGGGAAACAACTCACCATAGGGCACAAAATCCGCATGAGCATCGATCTGACGGCTTCTCAGGCTCGTGCCACCTACTTCTGGTGATTGACTTACTAACGTCACTTCTTTCTGTGCATCAATGCCCTCATTCTTCAGCGCCCGCAGCAGCATTCCATGCGCGGAGGTACCGAAAGGAACTGAAATGCTTTTCCCCTTCAAATCTGCTAGTTTTTTGTAAGGTGTGTCGGTTGGAACAACAACCGCATTTCCAGCTCCATTAGGGCTGTAGGCAAGAGATGAGATTAAAACCGTTTTGACGCCATTGCCTTTTTTCTGAAACGTCGTCAGGTTGATCGTTGCCGGAAAGTCCGCCATGTTGCCGATATCAATTTGATTCGCCAACATTTTGTTTGTAATTGGTGGAGCTGATGTGGCGCTAGACCACTCAATTTTGTACTCAACATTTTGGTATTTCCCTGTTTTTGGCAGATACTTCTCCAGTAGCTTTTCTTCTCGGATGACTGCACCACCTGTCACGGTGTTAATGGTTTGATCTTGGGTACCGATCGCAATCCGAATCACTCTTTTGCCAGAGGAACCACCTGAAGTATTGGCAGAGGTGTTACCACAAGCGTTGGTAAAGGTTAAGGAAACAACTAGCAGAGAAAAAACAACACTCTTTAAAGACAATCGTTTGATATGCATACGGCTCCATCCCCGCATTGAATCTGCTGCCCCACTCGTTTCACTCAAATCACGTCGGAGCAGTAGCCAAATTTAATCTCCGGTTTGTCGCTCGGAATTTAACTGTTTTAAAAGGATGCCATAGTCAAACGCCGAAGACAAGACATAAACTTCGGTTTATCGATAGACTTTTCGTATTTATAGATAGATTTCTTGAATTGAAGTTGTCAAATTTGGAAACTCGCGATGGAGGGAAGCACCTTTTGATATGGTGGCTATGGCTTTCAACGCCTATTCGGGGGAAAAGTAACTGTCCGATGTAGCAAGTCGAGTGTTAGACCCGCAATCCACACACCAAGTCGGCTCCATAGACTGTCGCTTGCGCTACTGATAAGTAGATAAACTCAGATCTTGCACCAATCAGGAGAAACCCCTAAGCCGCAAATGATTGGTGTTAGAAAATGACACCGTAACCCCAAGTAGTGTCAGTATTCACAAAGCGACTTTCGGCATAGAGGCTTAAGACGAATGTCACTGACTTAAGGGAAAAGTGATCGTTGTTTGGGAAAAACCCAGATTGGGGGGGTTCCCCCCAAACCCCCCACTGGGGGACGGGGTGCCTCCCCCAGACCCCCTGCACAAGGGTTGGTTGGTGAGCTAGGAAAGTTCTTAAGTCAGTGCCATTCGGCTTAAGACATGGGTTTCTATCAGTTTGCGATAGCGAAGCGCTGCTGCGTTCGCCCTTGGCGTCTCCCCTTGGGAGAAGCGCAGATCGCTACATCGTTCATGGAGTAGGAGTTTCATCCGTTGGCTGCTATTTTTCTTTTCCTAGAGTGACAGAAGAGCGTTATTGAAACTCCCATATAGATTAAGCCCCCTAGAAGGAAGGATTTCCTCTAGGGGGCTGACCGTTACTTTAAGAACTGACGTTTCAACTCGGTTTAGAAACCAGAGAATTGATAACCAATGCCTAGTGCAATGCCAATAGATGTGGTGTCTCCAAAGAAACCCGCATTAACTGTCGCATTGCCAACAAAGTTCCTGGACAACGGGAAATCAGCGCCACCCGTAAGTAGGAAACCAATATCGTTGTTACTCTCTGTAGTGAAAGCAACACCCCCACCGAAAAAGGGAGCGAAGGGAACCGGTTGAAAGGGATCGGCAGACTCAAGGACGAGGTCGTAAGTGAGCGGGATCAGAAAATCGGTACTGTCTCCGATGATGACAGAAGGTCGAGCGGAGATATTTCGAGTCAAACCAATTTTACTGTTAATCACAAAGCCACCCTTCCCTATACCAGTGGCACCACTCAAACCCAGGTTGCCACCAATTCCGACGTAGCTCCGACCCCCACGAGTAGCTCGACCTGGCTCGATATTTTCCAGGCTTTGAGCCACAGTGGTGTTTGCCTGCTCAGAGGACATCTGTGGCTGAGAAGGAGCTTCTGGCTGCTCTGTGAGATAAGCGGCAGAGGTCGAGGATTGTCCTGGCATTGGGTTAGCTGTGCTGACACCAGTCGTTACCTCAGGAGCAGATTGCTGGTCATCACCCATTGCTACCGCTTGCCGTCTCTGAGCATCAGCTTGAGCAGGATTGAGGTTTGGAAGCTGAGCTTGTTGCTCCTGGGGTTGAGCCAATGTTTGTTCTGGAATTGGCGCGACAGAAGGATTCGTCGCGACTGGGTCAACAGTTGTGGCGGGTGTGGCAGCAGACTCAGCCGTTTGCAGTGGTGCATAAATCGGCGCAGACTGCTCTACTGGAGGAGTAGAATTAGCCGTCAGTGGATCAACAGTGGTCATGGCTGTCGCGGTGGGCGCATCGACTTGCATCGGTACAGCCGTCGCTGCGGAGCCCCCATAGGATGAATTAGTGCTAGGCGTTTCAGCTCTAGCAGACCCGGTACTGCTGACGACGGTTAACGCTGTCATACCGAGTAAGAAAGAAATGAGTTTAAAAGAGATACGGTTCACGGTCACCCCTCGACAATGATGTCAGAAACTGCAAGAAACTCAACTTATTCGTCAATTTTCTCGGATTATAGTCTTAGACAACTAAAATCCCTGAGGTCAATTTAAAAGATTCTGCGATTTAACGCTACATACTCTGGAAGAGACTTAACAAAACAATCTTCCATCTGTCGGAGGATTTTAGAATGCATCCTCAGACTGACCTGCACGACGGGTGATAGAGTCTCTGGCACAGAGGCTGAAGGATTGACACAAAACGTGAAAACCAAAAATACCGATTTTACTTTTTGAAAAGGTGGTATATAGACCTATTGTGATAAATAGTCATTTTCCTAAATCACGTTTGTCAAAGGATTTCTGCTTGAGTCATGAAATACAGCATCAGCACCTTTCTCTGGACAGCAGCATTTAACGAGTCGAACTTAGCGCTTCTGGCACAGTTGAAAGAACATGGCTGTGACGGCGTCGAGATCGCCCGTTTTGACTATAATGACTTTCCGGCGACGAAAATCCGCAGAGAATTGGAGAGAACTGAGCTGGAATGCACGATGTGTTTCGGTCTGAGCGGAGAATATAGTTTGATTGACGATGATAGTCGTGTCCGCCAAAAGACCCTCAGACGCATCTGGCGGAACCTTGCCTCGACGCCGGAGGCGATCGCCTATGAAGGATTGGCATTCCTCAAACAGCACGCTAAAGGTTGTGTCTGAGAACAGGTGTGGAGGTATTAGTAAGTAGGGTCTGTGTGTGACGGATGAAAATGGTTTACCTGTTTGATTTGTCCATCCAGGCAACCACTACGCTTCAAAATCAAATGCGATCGCACTTTCGAGCAATTCAAAAAATACAGCTTTGACCCGTTCGTGTTCGGGATGGGGCACAAAGGCATCACGAGCTTCTACACTCTCGAATGTCATCAGAAATCCATGAGTGTAACCTTGGTTCAGTTCCTCTGGACTGGAGTATGACCCCCCGGAAAAATAGGTAATACCCGGAATTAATTGCTGAAGTTTTGCCTGTAGGCCGAACACCTGATTAATTTGTTCGCGTGTGACCTGTGGCTTGAACTTGAGCAAAACCATATGTTGAATCTGAGGCATGGGTTGCGTTTCTTAATTTTTGTTTAGGCAGAACACTGGCGATCGCACAACAAGAACGCTCACCTAATGTGCAACCTCAATCTTATAATTTTGTCGTTTCTTGCAGAACCACAATCGAGTTCATAGAATCTACAAAATCTACGAAGGTTTTTTGGGGTTTTCATATATGAAAATTTTTCCTTGACAAAGCTTTACTTTACAGAGAGAATAAATTTATCTTGTAAAATAAATCGCAAAAAACCCAAATAAAATAAAAGGGAAATTAACCAAATTGCTGTATTTCAGAAATAGTGAAAACCCTGGTCAGGTAATTTGGGGAAGTGTTTTATTTATCTCTTCAATACACTCTTAAGCCTTCTTTAAAATTGTTAAGTTGCTTGACATATGATAACGGCTAATACATGAGGCTTTGAAAGTTAAGGTACAGCCATTAAGGGAATACTAATTTATCCTAGGTATCAACCCTAGAAAAACGAGGGTTTCAGTTGGCTGTTTATAGAGTGATCATCTTCATTTTTGAAGAATTTAGTCATTAGGAATTCTTGCATGGAATCATTACCGATCAAGCGGCTTACCCAAGAATTATTGGAAAAAGTAGCAGAGCAATCGAGCAAAAATCATCGCCAACGTCAGAACTATAATTTCCATCATCACTCAGAAAAAGTTGAAAGATTTGTTAATGTCCTCCAACCTGGTACTTACGTCCGTCCCCATCGACACATCCGCCCACCGGAAATCAATGGCTTTGAGTTTTTCTTGGTTATCCAGGGTGCAATGGGACTCATTTTCATGGATGAAACAGGTCAAATTATTCACCAAGAATTAGTGAGTGCCAATGGCTCAACCCTTGGAATCGAAGTCCCTGAAGGAACTTATCATACGGCAGTAGCGTTGGCTCCTAATACTGTGACACTGGAAGTCAAAGAAGGGCCATACGACCCAAACACTGATAAAGAGTTTATGGAAATATTTCCTGTAGAAGGAACTCCGGAGTCTAAGCGTTTAGTTGAAACTTGGCAGAGCTACTTTGTTCCATCTAGAGAAGTCTCAGGTGTGATGAACTAGCAAGACACTATTCAATTTTTCCAATCGAAAAACACAAAAATCAACAATCTCTTTATTTTTAAAATCAGGAATTACGCAACGGCACCATTTATAGGATTAGGGTAAATATGTAACCCTAACACCCCCTAAAAATAGAGGCTTTGCATAATTTTTAAGATTCTAGAGTAAAGAGTATTTTTTGACGTCAATTAATCAGTTTTGTGACAATCCATGAAAATTTTGATAACTGGAACTGAAGGGTATATTGGCTCCTTATTAGCTCCAATTCTGATGCAACGCGGACATGAAGTCATTGGACTAGATACAGGATTTTATAAAGTAGGTTGGTTGTACAATGCTACAGAATTAACCGCTAAAACCCTCAACAAAGATTTGCGGCATATTACAGCAGAAGATTTAGAAGGAATCGAAGCCATCGTGCACATGGCAGAACTTTCTAATGACCCTACTGGACAATTGGCTCCCAGTATCACCTACGATATCAACTACAAAGGCTCGGTTCGTCTTGCCCAACTGGCTAAGGCAATGAATATCTGTCGCTTTGTTTATATGTCTTCGTGCAGTGTTTATGGCATTGCGAGTCAGGAGAACTTCTCGACAGAAGAAACCCCTGTCAATCCACAAACAGCTTATGCCAAATGTAAAGCCTTGGTTGAGCAAGATGTCAAACCGTTAGCTGATGATAGTTTTTCTCCAACTTTTTTGCGGAATGCTTCTGCTTTCGGCGCTTCTCCTAGAATGCGTTTTGATATCGTCTTAAATAATTTAGCCGGAATGGCTTGGACAACTCAACAACTCAAGATCATGAGTGATGGGAGTCCTTGGCGTCCGTTAGTTCACGTCCTTGATATTTGTAATGCTATTGTTTGCACGCTTGAAGCGCCCAGAGACATCGTTCACAACCAAGTCTTTAACGTTGGTGATACCACTCTCAACTACACAATCAAAGAGATTGCTGAGATGATTGCCACGGTGTTCAACGAGTGTAAGCTGAGTTTTGGAGCGCGAGGTACAGACAACCGCAGCTATCGAGTTTCTTTTGAGAAAATTAATCATAAATTGCCTGGATTCAAATGCGAGTGGAATGCTCAACAAGGTACCCAACAATTGTTTGATTTGTTCAATAAAATCGATCTGACTGAAGATATTTTTCGGTTTAGAGGATTCACGCGGTTAACACAATTGGAGTATCTCATTCGGACTCAACAAATTGACTCAGAATTATTCTGGAAGCCACATTCTGCTCTTTCAACTCTAAGCCATACCTTAAGTTACGCCGCTTAAAAACCTGTAGAGTGCGTCGCGACGCACCCTACTAGATGATTCCTCATTAGGCTAATTTATTCACAGCGGCGATAACCTGGTGGGAAACAAAGGGAAGAATGGCTCGATTTTTGCTATGAGTTTTACCTTCGGTAAAGACTATTAGCAGGTAGGGACGTAGGGAGGGAATCTCAATGTAGGCGGCGTCGTGGCGTACTTGAGAAGTCCAACCCGCTTTAGACCAAAGTTGAGCGTCTTGGGGAAGGGGTTCACCCAAGAATCCTGTAATCTGATTTTCCTCATCCTGCCCTAAGTCAGCAGGGTTGAGGTTACGTTGCATTAAACTCATCATGGCTTGCGATCGCACAGAAGAAACCGCCACTCCCCCGATAATGCTGTGCAATAGCCGCGCCGTAGCCTCAGTCGTCAGCATATTGCGATTTTCCATCATTTCTCCCAAAAACGCCCGCTCCCGCCCATAGGGGCCATCTCCCCAGGTTTTTTGGTTCACATTGATGGATTCCAGTTCTTGCCAGCCTAAAGACTGAAAGTAACGATTGACGATGTTGCGCTGGAACTTCCAGGTTTCAAAGGGACCATTGGGTAACTCCGGGCCGCTGGTGGTGCCGCTTAAGATATCAACGACTAAGCTTGTGGCATCATTGCTGGAATCGACTATCATGTCCCGCATCGCTCTGTCCAACTCAGCCGAGGGGGGAATCATGCTACTTTCCAACCATTCCGCGATCGCAACCAAGTAGAAGAGTTTTACCACACTGGCTGGGTAAATTCGCTCCACACCTCGATAGCTAAAACCCCGGACTTGGTGTTTCCAGAATTCCTCTGCTGAAAGGGCACCCCCCGTATTGACAGGCACGGGTGGGTCGTAGACAATCCAAGTCAGCGCAATTTGATTGCGGGCAAGTCCTGGAAACTCAGCCCAAGTGGCTTCAAGGATTTCGGTACCGAGTTTTTCTAGTGGTTCGTCTTTCCGGAAAAATGTCATTAGTGGCAGTTGAGTGATTAGAAATGGTGTTTAGACTTTGGAATTTTGCTGTTTAAGGTTAAAGTCTTTCCCAGATTACTGCTTATCTATCACGAATAACTCAAATGACTCATGACTCCTCGTATCAAGCTGATGAGTACCGCTGCCTTGTCAATCTAAACCTGTATGATTCTCCTCGCTGCCAGGGTTTGGCAACGCAGGCCGCTGTAGGGCGTCACTTGCAGATTTTGCCAAAAAATTCTGTTGAGGAGGCGTTGGAGGTGCGTTTGTGTGAAGATGGCTATGGTGCTTGGTTGCCCGTGCAGGAGTTTGCTGGACTGGAGCCAGCGGAAACGAGGTATCGTGCGATCGCTCTTTCCCTAGAGCAAATTCAAGAACGTATTCCCGCTATTATTGCCTTTACAAAAGCGGCGATGCAGCAACCCAATTACTACCTCTGGGGCGGTACGGTAGGGCCAAACTACGATTGTTCCGGACTGATGCAAGCGGCATTTGCGGCATCGGGAATTTGGCTACCCAGAGACTCCTATCAGCAAGCCGATTTTACCCAAGAGATTGAGTTTAAAGAACTACGTACAGGGGATTTGGTTTTCTTCGCCAAAGCTGAGAAAGTGAACCATGTGGGATTACATTTAGGTGATGGGTATTACATCCATAGTTCCGGTCAACAAACAGGACGCAATGGGATTGCCGTTGACCAACTCTCGGAAGATGGGGATGAGATAGGGCGATCGTATTTTCGGCAGTTTGTTAAGGCGGGGAGAGTGGTTGCTAGTTATCAGAACAGGGATTAGATTTTTCTTGTTCTTCTTTCTATTTTTCGTCAGGTATCAACGGAGGAACTACCGATGAGCGTTACCATTCCCATTCGTGCCATTGAACTGACTCCGGGTAGCATGATTAGCATTCATAACCTTTCTTGGCAGGATTTTGAACAACTTCTTGCTGAACTGGGAGAACAGCGCAACACCCGCATCGCTTACTACCTAGGAACGCTAGAAATTATGTCTCCTCTGGCATTACATGAAAGACCCCATCGCATCATTGGTGATATTGTCAAAGCTATCTTGGATGCCCAAGAGCGGGACTGGGAAGATTTTGGTTCAACTACTTTGAAGCAACCCGAAATTGCGGGAGTTGAACCTGATACTTGCCTTTACATCCAGAATGCCAGTTGTGTTCGAGGCTGTACCGATATGGATTTGGCAGTTTATCCACCCCCCGATCTTGCCATTGAGTCTGATGTCACCTCAAAGACTACTTTGGATGCCTATGAAAGTTTGCGGGTTCCGGAAGTGTGGATTTATCGGAATCGCCAACTCAAGATTTACCTCCTTCACAATGGTGACTACGCTGAATCATCTGTCAGCTTTATCTTTCCCAAGCTGCCTATCACCGAAATGATTCCGCAACTGGTGCAAAAAGCGATTGATGAGGGAACTAGTCGGATGCTGCGCGAACTGAAAATACAGATGCGTTGATTAAAGCACTATAGAGGTCTAAGTATTTAGGTTTCTTCCATTACTTCTTCAATCGCCGCTTCGATGTCTTCCGTAGCCACATCTGCTTGATCGGACTTGGCGTAAATCAACAGTAACGAAACACACTGCGGCGACAACAACTGATAAATCAAGCGATACCCGCCACTTTTTCCACTGGGAATATCGCTATTTTTTGCCCGCACCTTGAAAACGATGTAGTTTGTCCCAGCAATGCGAACACCAACAAAATTTCCAGCCTGAAGCTGAACAATGATGGGCTGAATATCCTTCTGAATCTGACGATAACGCTTAGAGAGGGATTTCAGCCGACGCTTAAACGGCAGCGTAAATCGAACCTCAATCGTCGAATCTTCAGACATCAATTCCATCCCATAATTCAGAGATAGGGAATGTTTGTCCTGCTTTTACTTGGCGAAGGGAATCTTTCAAATCTGCCAGAATTTGCTCGTTAGGTTCCGCTTCATCCACTTGCTCAAGCTGGTCTGAAAGAGCCTGCCACGATTTCAGAATCTCTTCCCAAACCTCTAGAGGTACTAATACGCTTATCGTTTTACCCTGAGCATTGGTGACATATTGCACTAGTTCACGAACGTCCGCGAGCGTCATTTCGCTATCCCTACCGCTACTCCGAATATGATAGCAACCCCAATTGATAAGCTGATGGGTTAAAAATCGCTCTTGTCAATCTCCCAAACTGGTGGTTGTCCGGTTGTGCAGTGCGAAATATGGTTTGGCGATAGCGAAGCAGTGTTCCATCAACCCAGTGATTAGAGGTAAAGCGATCGCCTTCAAGTTGTAGCATGTTGCAGCCGATCGCTCGCCACATTCATTGCCCTGTTGAAGAGTCCCTACTTCTGAGGGCGCTGACTCGTCGCCTCCAGTAGCTCCTCAAACGTACATTGCAGAATATCCATCAGACGCTGAGTTTCAGAAATGGTTAAATGAGGCTCACCTATCCCTCGCTCCCATTCGCTAACCGTTTTGTTGGTGATACCTAAGCCATCTGCAACCTGACGCTGAGTTAGCCCAGCCCGTTTTCGCAATTTCGCTAACGTTAGTTGATCTTTCTCCTCGGACATCCTAAGATAATAAACATAAATGTTTAAACATAAACCAGAGGGAGCGGACGTAAAAAGGGTGTACAAATCGTAAAGCCAACTTCTGGCTGAAAATTGGTTGCCCTTGAGATGTCTGCCTTTCTCTTGTGTTTCATATCACGAAACGGTCATCCAACCTGCTTACTAGCTCTTGGATGTTCACAGATTCGCTTGCCTGATTGCTGTTTTTCCTGACCTCTGAATCAGTGTCATACCCAACAGCAAAAAATGCGATCGCCCCTGCGTGTAATTTCGCCTCGGCTGATCGCTGCTAAATCTACTACTAATAGATTACCAATGAAAAAATCAAAAGCGACGGAAGCATTCCGAGTCGCCACAGAGATTGCTGCCATCAAAGCAGCACTCCACAAACGCGGCTACCGACTTCGCAAACAACCCAAACAGCCAGTCTGGAAAGTTATCATCACCCCCGAACTTTTCTACAAACTCACCTACCAGCCCGATCCCATCAGCGCTTGGGTACTCCACCCGCAAAACAACAACACCCGACGCCACACAATCGAAACCATCATTCAAAACACCCTAAAAAAGCAACCCAAAAACCAGATTAGGAGGGCGTCATGACTTACTTACAACGGCTCAATCCCTGGTGCATTATTCGCCCCTTCCCCAATATGCGTACCCTCATCGTCGGACGCTTTCGCCGTCGAGTAGACGCGGAGGGACATCTGCGAATCCTCAAGCAAATGATACCCAGCGTTCCCTTTGAAGTTGTTTTTGACGTAATGCCAGATGAGCTAGATACTGACGTGCAACAGTCCCCGAAGCCCCCTCAATCCCCTTTATTAAGGCTACCGTCTACAGACATCTCCTGATTTAGTTAAACTCACTGCATTTCGCCCCCCTAACCCCCCAATAAAAAAAGGCTTCGTCCTTACTCCTCTCCCCTCTTAGGGGAGAACGAGAGGGGTGGGGGGAACCGGAGTTCAAAGTCCCCCAGAATTGGGGGATTTAGGGGGCAAATGCTGGGGAGGGGTTCTTCCAAGATTCAGCACAGACAGCACCGACTCCATAACAACCATGAACATCCTGCGCGATCGCCTCAACCCCGAAACCTTTGTTATTACCCGCCAACAACTTGCCAAATATCTCAAAATCGACCCAAGCCGAGTTTGGCGCTGGGAAAAATGGAAGCATGTCCTTTGGGTGCATATCCAATGCATGGGCGGCTACTTCATTAGCTATCGCCAGTTAGAACAATGGGTAGCCGCTTGCTGCACCTTAATTCGTGCCTGCCGCGAAGCGAAAGTACTGAAGCTCGTTTGGTCAGCCATTGAACGAGAAGTAGATCGATACACAAAAGAAGCATTCAACCGACTTTCAGAAATTCACGCACAACAACAAGCCTATTTGCGTCGTCACCTATCTAGATAACTTTTTCTTTTCCACGTCAGTCATTTGTAATAGAGTCTGTAAAATCAGACCGTCACTCACTTAAACCCTGGCGCGAATTCTCATATAAAGTATGAACCCTTCATTATTATCTCAAAGCACTCAAGTACCCAGAGATTCTGCCTTCAAGCCTCTCCCTGATGTCTCCGTAGTTGTGCCCATTTACAATGAGGTGGAGAGTTTGCCTCACCTGATTGAGGCGATCGCATCCACACTGAACCCCACAGGCATGAACTACGAACTCATCTGTGTGGATGATGGCTCTAAAGATGGCTCAGCTGAACTGCTTAAACAACTAGCCCTCACCCGTCCTCATTTACGTGCTGTCATTCTACGTCGCAACTACGGTCAAACCGCAGCAATGGCAGCCGGGTTTAAACATGCACGAGGTCGCACCATTGTTACCTTAGATGGTGACCTACAAAATGACCCCGCTGACATTCCCATGCTCATTGCCAAGCTAGACGAAGGCTATGACTTAGTCACCGGCTGGCGCAAAAATCGCCAGGATGCAGCCTTAACTCGATTACTACCGTCCAAAATTGCCAACTGGCTGATTCGACAAATTACTGGGGTACACGTTCATGACTACGGCTGTTCTCTCAAAGCCTACCGTGCAGAACTCATCGCCGATATGAACCTCTACGGTGAGTTGCATCGATTTTTACCCGCCTTGGCGTTTATCGAAGGAGCCAGAATTACAGAGTTACCTGTGCGTCATCATGCCCGCCGCCACGGTAGCAGTAAATATGGATTAGGGCGTACCTTCCGGGTGGTACTGGATTTATTTACGATTTATTTCATGAAAAAATTTCTGACGCGACCCATGCATGTTTTTGGGTTATTAGGAATTATTTCAACCGCCTCAGGGATCGGATTAGGCGTATATCTGACCATTCTTAAGCTGGGTTTTGGTCAAAACATCGGCAATCGACCTTTACTTATCTTGGCAGTCGTCTTGCTTTTAACCGGTATCCAACTGTTTTGTTTTGGTCTGTTGGGTGAGCTATTAATGCGAACTTATCACGAATCTCAAGGAAGACCAATCTATCGGGTGAGGGAAGTGGTCGAGTCTAATGTTACAGAATATAAAGAGGGAGATTAAACCCGCTTGAACTTTGCGGGAAAACCGGGTGAGTGAAGATTTTTAGTAGGCTTGAACCGCAATCACAAAGAAACCTATTCCTTTTATTTGTTGCTGGTCTTCTGTTTTGGGCAAGTTTGGCTTGTTTACTGCCGACACTACCCTTATATGTGGAAGATGTAGGCGGCACCAAGCAACAAATTGGTGTGGTGATCGGTGCATTTGCGATCGGGCTACTGCTGTTTCGTCCGTGGTTGGGCAAGTTATCCGATCGCCGCAGTCGCAAGCTAGTGCTGCTAATTGGCTATGGGGTAGTCGCCCTCGCGCCTATAGGGTACTTATTTGCCAAATCAATTCCTCTGCTGTTGTTGATTCGCATCTTTCATGGCATTAGTATTGCAGCCTATACAACCAGCAGTAGTGCTCTCGTCGTAGACTTGTCGCCAGTGGACAAGCGGGGTGAGGTGATTGGCTACATGAGTTTAACCAATCCCATTGGGATGGCGATCGGGCCTGCTATGGGCAGCTTTCTCCAAGAGCAAGCAGGGTATACGCCTTTATTTCTATTCTCATTCGCGATGGGATTGCTTGGTTTATTCGTGGCGTTCCAAGTTCAAGAACCTCGCATTATCCCGTCGTCTGTAAGGGAAGTTACAACGGGTGACTCGACTAACCCCTTGTCCGTGAAGCCGGACAGCGATAAATTCTGGCAATTACTCGGCAGTCCTCGCCTCCGAATTCCTACCTTGGTTATGTTACTGACCGGCTTAGTCTTTGGGGTAATAGCGACGTTTGTGGCGTTGTATATCCGAGAAGCCAATGTTGATTTGAATGCGGGATGGTTTTATACCGCCGCCGCCATGTCCAGTTTTTGCTGTCGCTTTTTCACTGGACGGGCAAGCGATCGCTATGGTCGAGGATTATTTATTACAGCGAGTTTTGTCTTCTATAGTCTGTCAATGCTGCTACTTTCCCAGGCGCAGAGTTCGGTTTCCTTTTTGCTGGCTGGTTTTTTAGAAGGGATTGCCAGTGGAACCTTGATTCCCGCCATGATTGCCCTGATTTCTGACCGTTCTCATCCCCATGAACGTGGACGAGTTTTTTCCCTATGCCTTGGGGGACTTGATCTGGGAATTGCGATCGCAGGGCCAGTTTTTGGGACGTTTGCCCAACAGTTGGGCTATCAAGGCATCTTTTCGATCTCGTTTGGTTTTACTTTGCTGGCTTTCATCATCTTCCTTACCCAGAATAGTAAGGATTTACGCCATTCTCTCCGATTTGCTACGGGTCGGGAGCGGGATATCTATGCTTTGTCTCCTGTTGGCTTAAATACACATTAAGGGATGGACAATGGGTAATGCGTGACTACATACTTTACCACGCTGGTTGCTATGACGGCTTTGGCGGTGCCTATGTTGCTTGGAAATGCTTTGGGAACAAGGCTCACTACCTTCCTGTTAGGCATGGAAACCCACCACCCGAAATACCAGAGAACTCCCAGGTTTACATTATTGATTTTTGCTATGCCAAACAGATTCTGCTGGAAATGCTAAAACGGCACCGCGTTACTGTTCTAGATCATCACAGAAGTGAACAGCTACCACTGGAGGAACTCCGGGAGGAGGCAATTCGGTCAATGGCTGACAATCGAGACATGGGTTTTCGAGTCGAGTTCGATCTAAATCGCTCTGGGGCAATGCTCGCCTGGAATCACTTTTATCCGGAGGAACCTGCACCAGAACTCATCCACTACATCCAAGATCGAGATTTACAGCGTTTTAGTCTTCCTGATAGTCAGGAGGTATTTTATGCTCTTTGTGGCTACCCGATGGATTTTGAGGTGTGGGATACTCTGAGCGTTGAACAGCTGCGAGTCGAGGGTAAGGCGATCGCAGGATTCGCCACACAGACGGTTAATTTGATGTGCACCACGGCTGTCACTTGGCTGGATATAGCTGGCTACCGAATCCCTGCTGTCAATGCATCCTGTTTATTTTTGGAAGTCAAAGCCAAGCTTTGTGAACTGTATCCAGAAGCGCCCTTTGTGGCTTACTACTTTGATCGAAGCGATGGTAAAAGACAGTGGGGATTGCGTTCTGTCGGTGAGTTCGATGTGAGTGAAGTAGCTCGCCAACTAGGCGGCGGGGGTCACAAAAATGATGCAGGTTTTACAGTAAGCTTAGGACTTGTCCAACAATAACTCCGTCTGGAATCACAAATCCGTTATGCCTAGACAATGACAGCGACGAGTCAGGATGTGTTCTGAGTGGTAGATACCGAATTAGGAGGCGATCGTTGTGAATGATTCCCGCAAAATCACTTACCAAATACAGCATTTTTTAAATTAGACCTCTTGCATAAATCCTGGAATGCCCCCTAAATCCCCCAATTCTGGGGGACTTTGAGATTCCGGTTCCCCCCACCCAAAAGAGTTCTCCCCTTTTACGGGAGAGGAGTAAGGACGAAGCATTTTATTCATGGGGGGTTAGGGGGGCAAAAATTGAATGAGAGCAAGAGACATTCATGAGCATCTGCTCACACTCCAGGATGAAAGGAGACTTTCAAAACAGGTCTATTGATCGAGACAAGTCTGTTGAGCGAAAGATAATCAAGTTAATCGACAAAAAAAGAAAGGCAGAAGATTTGATTCTTCTGCCTTTTTGAACGGGCTAGGAGGGATTCGAACCCCCGACACCGTGGTCCGTAGCCACGTGCTCTAGTCCACTGAGCTACAAGCCCTCGATTGAGTAACTTTTTTCATTCACTCACCGATTACTGATAGTATCACACCTAAACCAAATGCAGCAAGCAAATGCAGCAAGAAAATTTTTCAACTCAACCCCTGACCCATTTAGATACTCAGGGTCAAGCCCAGATGGTCGATGTTTCCGGCAAGGTGTCAACCCGACGGCAAGCGATCGCAGCCGCCCAAGTGCGAATGCAAACCACCACCTTTGAGGCCATTGAAGCGGGAAACGCCCCCAAGGGGGATGTACTGGGAACAGCAAGGCTGGCTGGAATTATGGCAGCCAAACAAACCTCCCAACTGATTCCCCTGTGTCATCCCTTGCCACTTTCCCAAGTGCAAGTACAAATAACGCCCGACCCCCAGTTACCGGGATACCAAATTCAAGCCTCCGTGACGACCAAAGCGGAAACCGGCGTGGAAATGGAAGCGCTGACAGCGGTTTCAGTCGCCGCCCTTACCCTGTATGACATGGCGAAAGCCCTGGAAAAATCCATCCAGATTGAAGCGATTCGCCTCTTGAGTAAAACAGGGGGCAAGTCAGGCGACTACATCCTTCAGGAAGATGACAGCTAAGGACGTAGAATTAAGCTAGTTGTTAGGACTGATTCCTAACTCCTGACTCCTCACTCCTGACGACTATCTATGCCTCCTCGCTGGCCTCGCAAACCCGATCGCAATGACCCAGACTTTCGCCGCCTAGATGACCGAATGAACTTCGCTGTCCATGTGGCAATTTTTGCAGCCTTTAACTCTGGGATTTGGTTTTTCAGAACCCTGTATCATACCGACTGGCCTTGGGCCTACTGGGTTACCGGACTTTGGGCATTGATTGTGGTGGGACATGCCCTTTATATCTTTGCGATCGCAAATTATTCCCCCCTGCCTGCCAAACCGACTCCCCCAAAATCATCCTAAGGTTCAACCAACCTCACCAAACGCCACAGTAGTATTGATCACACAGGCATCGACTCCAGTAGAAACGGTTAATTTTTATGGCTAAAACTAACACCTCAGAAGCGATCGAAGCCCTCGCAGCCGAGATTGGCGAAAACATTTACATTGATATTTCCAAGTGGCACCTTTATTTAAGGGAAGCCCATCTGCATACCACGGTGGCAGAACGAGTCTATCCCCTGCTAACCAATAACAGGCTCGATGAAAGCCAAGTCATCAAAATTCTGGAAGATATCCCCGTCCAGTTGGGGGGAGGTAAACGGCAAGTTGCTTTAATCGACCTACTGCCCAAAAGCTGCCAGGTGAACCTGATGGATTTACTTGAAGAGTATCAGCGGAATCTCTAACATTAGGAATTGGGAATTGGAATTTTGACCTCTTGTTCCATTTCCCATTCCCCATTACTTAAACGCTCCATGCGTCAAGATATTAACGAATTCTTGAGTAAAGGGCGAACTGTTTTATACTCAAAGTACAGAAGACTTGGCGTAGAATTTCCCTCTAAACAGACCAATTTCAGTGCCTTGTCTCACGGAACGGAAAGCACTTATGGTATTTTTGATAAAAATTATTGCCTGATCAGTGTCTTTCATGGGGAAAAATTGCACGTTACAGAAAGTACACCCAAAGACACCCTTGAGTCGATCAGAGAAAATTAGCCTAACTCTCTAAGCACCCTTTCTCCCCACCACGCATTTTCCCACCGGGGCATATTTTTTGGGCAAGTCACTAAAACGGTTTGAGACTCCAGCAAATACTCTTCCAAACTAGCGAGCTCATCGGCTAGCTGCTCATCCAATATTTCATCCTGATTGAACAATTGGGCGAGCTCATCGGCTAGCTGCTCGTCATCAAACCAATTTTTATCACCCATGACCATACCTTGACTCTCTGAAGACCAATCCTGAAACACTATAAAATTAGCTTTAGCTGACAAGTATTTTTTTGTCTGTAAAAGTTTTTGTTCTAGCAGTTCACTAGAAGTTTCCGATTCAGAACAGTTGCTGGAATCAAAGAGTGGCATGGCTTTAAGTGGGATGGGTTTACTGTTTCACTCTACAACTTTTGTTCCTAGCTCTGCCTTGGAATAGGTCATCAAAACAGGTGATATTCAAACCCTAAAAAAGTGATGGGTAGGGCAAAGCAGGGTGAACCCGATCGACTTTAGATGTGATTTGAATCACGGGAGTCCGACAACCTTGCAACTTAAAGGGGAGTTGGGAATTGGGAGTAGGGAATGGGGTAGGTAACAGTAAGGGGATTTTTACCCCACCTGAAACCAGCCACTTGGTCTTGTGGGGGCTTGTACCCTTCTTAAATGAGATTTCTGATCAGAAGAATCGGCAACAGCTCGTTCCAGCGTCACGCCTCGCAACGCTTTCGCTATTCCCAATTCCCTACTCCCTACTCCCCTTTTGGTCAACTTCAGCAAGGTTGTCGGACTCCCTTTCCATCTGTGTAATCCGCATAAATCATTTGGGAAACCTTCGGCGGTGCATCCCCAATATGAAACGCACGAGCACGCTCCTCAATTACCCGATCCGAATTGGTGACCCGCTCAAATTGCCGCTTGTGTTCCGCCCAAGATTCCACGACCATCGTTTCCACAAACCGACCGGGGTCAGATAAATCTTGGTACAATCCCCACTGAATCGCCCCATCTCGACGACGAATTAAACTCAGTGCCTGCATCGCCTTGGTGAAATCTTCCGCGTTGTCGGGGTCAATGCGATACTCCAGTGTAACCATTACCGGCCCGTCATTCGGGCAAGGCTCAAAGGCATGAACGGGTTGATTCCAGTGTAGAGAGGCAGAGAAGTCGAATTTCTCCACACACCGCAGGCGATAGCGAGTCGTCAGTCCCACACAGACAATTAATCCTACGGCGGCAACAGTGAGGGCAGTGGAGATTCCAGTCCGTTGCGCGATCGCACCCCATAATAAACTCCCCAGTGCCATGCATCCCTGGAACACCAACATCTGAGTTGCTATGGCTCTGGCACGCACCCAAGTAGGAACAGCGGTTTGAGCAGACACACTCAAACTCACCATCACCGATAGGGAGGCAATACCCACCACAAACATCACACCACAGACGAGGTAGACACTGCGGACAGACGCTAACACCAGCATCATCACACCCATCAACACGGATGCCCCGGCAACCAAATGATCAATCGAAGTCTTTTGCCGCACTTTGGGGATAATAAACGCTCCCGCTAACCCACCGATTCCCCAACAACCCAGAATAATGCCATATCCCAGCGCATCCAGACCTAATTCTCTGCGTCCTAAAAGGGGTAATAGGGCAAATAGCGCACTCGCAAACAGAATGTAAGCGGCTGTACGAACGTATACCGTCTGAAGCAGGGGTGCAAAACGCGCATAGCGAATTCCGGCTTGGATGGCTCCTACAAACCGTTCGGCAGGTAAGGCACTGGCTTGGGTTGTTCTCTGCCAACGATAGAGCACCAGCATTACCGCAACAAATGAAGCTGCATTTAACAGAAAAACAACACCGGTTCCCGCCGCCGCAATCACTATCCCTGCCACAGCAGGGCCAATAGAACGCGATAGGTTGATCACAATACCACTTAAGGTAACGGCGGAGGAAAGTTGTTCTTTTGCCACCAACTCCGGGACAATCGCTTGCCAGACGGGCATGTTCATCGCACTCCCGACACTGAGGGCAAACGTGAGTATCAGGAGTATCCAAGGAGTCGTGATACCTGTAACCGTTAATACTCCAAGCAATGCGGCGACAATTAGCATCCAACCTTGGGTAAATAACAGCATCTTGCGCCGATCTACCACATCTGCGATCGCACCGGCGGGTAACGCGAGTAGAAAGAATGGTAAGCTTGATGCCGCCTGCATCAGTGCCACTAAAAAGGGTGAAGGCGAAAGGGAAGTCATCAGCCATGCTGCCCCCACGTCATGCATCCAAGTGCCAATGCTGGACACCGCAGACGCAATCCAAAGGGCACGAAAAACAGGCTGACGTAAAGGACTCCAGGTAGATGGAGGCGTGATGGTTGATGCGTTCATGAAACCTTGAGAGTGAAGGACGTAAACAACTGCGGCACTCCTATGGAGGAGCTAGCGCAAGAAGGCAGAAGGAAAAAAGCTTGTACAGTAAGCTTTTTAACCTTTTTAAACTGGATAGTTATTTCTGCCAAGCTGGTCTAGCGCTAACGAAGGTTTCAATTAGAATAACTGCTTATCTGGCTCTTTGTTGAGAGGCTACTGAGTCGTTTGAGGTAGCCCAGTAACTCGGATGGAAAGGGATTTCTCTTCCTGGGCGAGTTGCTCAATGAGAGGAGTAATCTCCTCAAGCATCTCTTTTTTGAATTCAGCAAACTTACGATTCAATAGTTCAGAAATTAAGGGCACCATTAACTTGGTGAGTTCTTCTGATCTGTCAAGCTGGCGCTCAAGCTCTGCAAGCCCGTCTTCTAGTCTGTCAACACGATCGCGCATCCCCAAAAGTTCGGGGATTTCTTGTTCTAGTCCGGCAATGCGATCGCGCATTCCCAAAAATTCGGGAATTTCTTGTTCTAGCCCGGCAATGCGATCTTGCATTCCCAGTAGTTTGGGAAACTCTTGTTCCAGTTCAACAACGCGATCGCGCACTTTCAATATTTGAGGCAGCTCTTTTTCGAGTCGGGCAACTTGGTCACGTATCCTGATCATTTCAGGTTTGATCAAGAGTTCTTGCAAGCGCTCGTATCCATCATCTGCATTAGTGGAAGAACTTAAACTGTTTAATAAAAATTCTTCTAAATTTCCTAACTCTTCATTGTTTGCTTCAGTCATATCAGATAAAAATTAATACAAGGTAGCATTATTATGGTAATCGGTTTGAAAGAACGTTATCCGCTCAGATTTGTCACCAGTCCCTTCAAAAAATTATTGTCAAATAAGGCTTTGAGTACTGAGGAATCAGGAAAGTAGGAAAAGAAGGCAAGAAGATCTTGACAAAACCGACATGGTTGAGCGGACAATGAAAAGCTAACCCGACTCACGATAAACAATGAAAATTTATTGGCGATCGCTGATAGGCTTAGCTCTGGCAACCGTGTTGCTCGTTACAGCTCCAACCTTGGCTCGTTCTCAGGAGAACGCTACATCCAGTAGCAGCTCCCAGGAGGCTGCTGTAATTCTGGGTAACCAAACACTATTCACCATCCAAGAAGGTTTTGGTTCCACTTCCCCAGAACAGCGATCGCAAGAAATCACTGAAAAAGTTGAGTCCTTGGCTCAAGATTCATCGATTCCAGTTGAATCGATTCAATTGGGAGACCAAAATGGGGTGACAGTGATTTTCTCCGGAGAGACAGTCATTGCGCAAATTACAGACGCTGATGCGAAAGCTGCCAACACCACTCCCCGTGAATTAGCCAATGCCTATATTCAAAAACTAAAAAACGCTATCAGTCAATATAGAAACGAGTCTGGGTTCAGCGGTGATGCTGTTGAAGTAGGAATATGGCAGTGGTTCAAGGAAGCGTTACAGAATGCATCTTCCTTAACAAGTCCTGGCGCTCGATTCAGTTATACTCACGCCATTTCTTACACTCTAATTTCTACGGTTATACTGATTATTTTTCTGTTTCTCGTCCATCAAATCTTTACTAGAATTTCTGCCGAGCTGCACTCCCAAAGAAACGCGGAACGCCTAGCGTTGAGAGTTGGTAACTCTCAATTACTAAGTTCTCGTCATGTCAGTGATATTTTATTGAAGATACTTAAAGCCATTCGTTCCTTCAGTAACCTGGTGGTTATTAGCATTTATACGGTATTAGTTCTAAGCTTTTTCCCTTGGACCAGACGTTTCGGATTAAGCCTTTGGAGCCAGTTTGTTTCAGCCTTTAATCAAGCTTGGATAGGGTTTGCCAATTACAGCCCAAAAATTTTCAATATTATTATTGTTTTTATTGTTACCTATTACGTTATTCGCTTTTTAAAGTTAATTTTTAACGAATTAAAAAAGGGAACGATTTCTTTACCTGGATTTTATCCTGAATGGGCTGAACCAACGTATAACTTACTTAAAGTGCTTGTTCTAGCGATTGCAGGTATTATTAGCTTTCCCTACTTGCCAGGTTTCGGCTCGCCTTCATTTCAAGGCATTTCTGTTTTTATGGGCCTTCTGATTTCCCTAGGGTCTTCAGCAGCTATTGCTAACATGGTATCTGGCATTATTCTAATTTATACCCGTGCTTTCCAGATTGGCGATCGCATTGAGATAGTGGATCTGAGAAGAGACGTTATTCGAGGAGATGTTGAAGAAAAATCTCTCTTAGTGACTCGAATTCGCACAAGCCTTAATGTTATTGTTACGCTGCCCAATGCAGGCTTACTAGCCAGTAATATCAAGAATTACAGTGCTTCATTTCGAGATAGCCAAAAACCAGTGCTTCTCTCCACAACCGTTGATTTTTCTTATGATGTACCGTGGCAAAAAATCTATGAAATTCTAACTGAGGCCGCTCTTCTTACCCGTGGTGTCCTAGAAGAACCGGCTGCCAAAATCTATCAAAAAAAGCTCAATAATTTCTCAGTTACTTATGAGGTCAGACTCTATACCACTCAGCCGCAAGGGGATTCTTCGATTTTTTCGGAATTCAATAAAAATATTCGGGATAAGTGCATCGCAGCCGGGATTGAAATCCTCTCCCCCCATTACTCAGCCGTAAGAGATGGCAATATGAGTACTCTTCCAGAAGAGGCCTTGCCCAAGAACTATAGCCCACGAGGATTTCAACTGCATTCCCTTGGCAACCTCTTCCAGGTAGATCTGACATGGGGTTCTAATGGCAAGAATGGCAAGAATGGCAAACAGATTACCACTCCCAATACTCCATCAGGAGAGCAGGCTAGCAAGCAAGACCGCAACTCAAACTAGACGTATTATGAACAACGGTTTCAAGTTATTTCATCAAGTAAATGTACCGCTGTATCCCTAGATATGGCATACTGTAGGGTTGAATGAGTAAATCATAGTTTCTTGACATCCAAACTATTGATAAACTGTAAAAATTAAACGAGAATTTGTAAAAGCAAAATATTGGCTATTACCGAAGTCAATTAGGGAGCCTACAGGATAGGGTTTAAAACATGAATGACACTAGCGCGGATATGGGTCAAGGGTTTGGCAACGTTGATCAAATCCGTGACATTCTTTTCGGACCTCAGCTCAAAGAATACTCCAACCGCATCCAAAGCTTGGAGGTTGCCCTCAAGGAGTACAAAGAAGAAACGGATAAACGTCTAATAAATCTCAAGTTAGAAACCGATAAAAGCCTAGAGAGGGTACAACAAGTCCTCTCTACGGAATTCCAGTCAGGGCTCGAGGAGCTGACGAAGGAACTCAGATCTATCGGTGTCAGGAATGAAGAAGAGAGAAACGAGACTCTACAGCAAATTGATCGCCTGAGTAAGCGGCTATCAAGCAATGTTGCCACCCTGGATGAAGCCATTGACAAACAAACCCGATCTCTTCGCGATGATCTTCTGTCCAGCCACAAGAAGCTCCAAGGCGATCTAATGGAATTAAGAAACCAGTTCTTCGAGGAATTGGAAAAACGCATTTCCCCACTCACAGCTGTCAAAATGGCTAAAGAGGATATGGCGGAACTATTCTTTGAACTCGTTCTCAAACTCAAAGGTACTGATTTGGTGGCTCCGTGGAAAGAGCCGGGTGATTCCCAAAAGGCTAATTATTTCTTACCTGAAGAATCTAGGACTGACGGTTAAGTTACCTTCAGCGCTAACCTTGCTGTCTCAGGTGGGAGTAGCGCTCACAGCTAGATAGAGACGACAGATGGTTTCATTCGCAGACGATCCAACCGTAGCTTCTGGTCGAGAAAATGGGCAGTCTAAATCGACTGAAATGTCTCCCCAGGACTATAAACAAATTGAGAGTTTTTTCGGTCAGCTTGCTCAACTACTCAATGTCGATGCAGGGGGGCAAACTGCCAGTAGCGATCGCGAGGTGAAAACCGAGGACGTTGCACCCTTTACAGCTAGCCCGAACTCAGGGTTTGTCCAGTTCCCCCAGCAAACGGTGTCAGTTCCAGCGTCTCCACCTCCAGCACCAGAGGCAGACTCGGTAGTCTCTACCCAGCCAGCACCGCTAAAGCAGACCGAGCCGGAGGCAGCAACGACAGTCGAAGAGTTGATAGCTCTCATAGAGCCAGACTACAGCGATCCGGAGACAGCAACGGCACTGGAAGGGTTACTAGCGCTCATAGAGCCAGATCGGACAGAGCCAAAGACAGCAGCAGCACTGGAGGAATTGATCGTTCTGCCCTCTGATCAACTCCCTCCAGTCACTGTAGCCAATTCTACTGCCGACGAGTTAGAATCTTCCCCCTTTCAACAACGTTTTACCCCACTGAACCAGCAATCGATTCAGTTAGAAGAACAATGGGATACCTCTAACCAACCCACCTCTCGACGGAACACAGCCGCTAAGGCTCAGAAAAAGGAAAGCACAAATCGGCTCTCCCTCGTCCCTTTAGGGGTAGGCTTGGCAATTTTAATAGGGGTACCTTGGGGAATTTATCAATATTTCAAGATAAATGAGCATCGGCTCGAACAAAAACTAGCACAAGCTTTAGCCGCTGCACCAGAATTAGCGGTTTATCGCTTGGGCGCGGATGTTCGGGGAAAAACAGTCCACTTAACGGGGAAGTTACCAAGTCGCGACTTACGTCGTCACGCAGAACAGCTTACCCATTCTGTTGTTCCAGGTTTCAGGCTAGCTAACGATATTATCGTTGTCGATGAGCTCCGCGATCGCAGCCAAGTCGTTACAGAAGTTCAACGAGTAGCAATGGCACTCAATCAGATCGACGGAATTTCCATCTCAACAGATTTTGCGGACGGGAAAGTCACCTTAAAGGGAACAGCGATTCAACTCACCAATCCTGAGAACATTATCCAGGCATTTAAACAAATTCCTGGGGTGCAGTCTGTGATCAATCAGGTGAAAATACAGCCTTTTTCCATCGCCACGCGGATTTATTTTAATTCAAACTCAGTCAGTGTCGAACCGCGTGATATTGATGTCAAACTTGCCCCAATCAAGCAACTGCTGCGGCAATATCCTAGCCTTCAGCTCCAAATCGTCGGTTACAGTCATCCAACGGATAGAGCTGGTACGCAAATGGCATTGATGCGATCGCAAGCGGTGCAAACTATCCTAGAAGATATTGGTGTTGATCGCCGCCGCCTGCGAGCCATTAGCCGTAAAGGCTCTCCCACAAATGTGAGTCCCGATCAAGAACACTGGTTAAGCCGATGCGTACTGTTTGAAATTATTCAACCTAACCCAAAAGCTCCTCAAGGAGCAACTCATTAACTCGTCGAACGATGATGCCCAAACAGGCAAGACAGAGAAAACCAGATGAGATGGTGTTAGCCACCTTCATGATTCCCTATAAAAAATGGCAGGATTTTCAAAAGGCGGCGCGGGAAGAAGGGATAACAGCATCTGCTGCATTAGTTACCTTCATTGAAAGCTATCTTGCTGGAAATCAGTCCTCTCAACCCGAATTATTTGAACCCGAATTACTTGAACCTGAATTAGAAACTCAGCTGGTAACCGCACTGAGTAAGAACCTAGATGCTCAAATTGAAAAAGCTGTGGAACAAAAAATTGCTAGTTTCGATACGATGCTAGATTATCTCCATAAAGCGGTTAGACAAATTGATGAACGTTTGGAGAAAGACCCTCAGCTTGAAAAAGTTGTGGAGCAAAAAATTGCCAGTTTTGATGCGATGCTCAATCATCTCCAAAAGACAGTCAGACAGATCGATGAACGCGTGGAGAAAGTCGAAAACACAGCTCCTCAACTGAAGAATGAGGAATATAAATCTATCAAGTTGATCGATATAGAAGCCATTACGATAGAGAGTACATCAGACACCGATAAGAATCTAGACACTAACCTAGATGATGGAAAAGGCTTGACTCAAAAAGCCCTATGCGAAGAATTTGGAATTAACCCTAGTAACCTCGGTAGAAATGCCAGTATGCGAGGCTTATCGGCCTCAGATTACTTGAATCAGCTTACGGGATGGGTATATCGGAATGGAATGTATTATCCTCCCAAGGAATGATCAGCTCAGGAAACCTTTTTCCGTTCAATGGAATCTCTTGTGGTTTTGTAGGCTTCAATAAATGTTCGGAAGGATTCCTGGGAAATATTGTCCTGAATTAGATTTGCCGCTGCTGTTTCTAGAAGTTGATCTAAGTCGGATTGAATTAAACTCATATCTCTTTTCCGATCTTGCAATAATTCCACCACAGATTTTACATAGTGAGCCGATATTTCTCTCTGCTTTTGTTCGGCTAATTTTACCTGCTTCTCGCTGTCTTTCTGGACAAGTTGGATTTGGCGTTCTATCGATTCTCTTGCTGTTTGATAGGCTTCATTAAATGTTCGGAAAGATTCCTGGGAAATTTTTTCTTCAACTAGATCGGTGGCAGTTTGCCTGAAAACTTTATGGAGTTCCTTGAGCCTAATTTCAGGGTCGCAGTCATCATCCTTCATTAGCTCGATCGCTGATGCGATGTAAACGTCGGCTGCATCTTTCTTTCCCTGCTCAATCCATGATTTTAGCTGCCAAACCCAAGACCCGAACAGCAAGACTATGGTCAGGATAAGCCCTACATAGTCAGCATTTTCTTGGATAAAGGAGGGTTTGTCACGCTCATAGAATGCGATCGCGCCGGGATGGGTGGGTATACCTGTTCCACTTGTAGTGCTAGGGGGACTAATGGCAGCCACTAAGGGTTTAACCTCATCAAATTCTTTAGGGATAGCATCGGCTATTTCTTGACGATGCTCATTGAGAATGGCGGTGATTTCTTGAATGATGTTCTGCTCCACTGTCTCGTTGGCTAACAGTACTCTTTGCACGGCTACTGTCGGCAAGGAATTGGCAGGCACAGAGGGAAGACTGCCCTTGTAGGCTCCTTGAGGAATAATTGTGGGTTCAAATGCAGGATACTGAATTCTCATCGCCGCCGCCTGTTCAATTGGCAGCAATCGTCCTTGGTGTTTTTGTACGAGATTCAGGATAGATTTATTACCCAGAGCGCGGACGCGAAACACGGCGTCTACCCGATTCTGGCGAAATGCCTGATCAGCGTCCTCGTCATTCACACCAACAAATTGGAAGTCTTCTTTCTTGAGACCGTAATGGTTTGCTATCTGTAGGAATGAGCGAAATTGCCCCCCACTTTCAGGTAGACCAATCCGCTTACCCTTGAGGTCACTAAAGTGATTAATTTCAGGCTTTGGCAGCACAGTAATAGGCTTGTTCTTGGCGTCAAGCAAGCGGTTAATTGCAGGCTTTTGCGGCACAGCAGTAGGCTTACCCTTAGCGTCAAGCAATCGGTTAATTGCAGGTTTTTGCTTGACAACTAACTGAAAGGTATCCCGATACAGTACGGCTACGACGCGTGCTGAAGACCCTGTGGGAACATCAGCTTGGGCAGTCGCTAGCTGGGCTTTTCCCTGTTCTAAGAGCTTGAGGTTTTCTGTTGTTCCCCCTGTTTCTTGTATATCAATTTTAATCTTGGGATTATTGGCTTCAACGACCTTTTCAATGGCTTGGCTGAGAATATAGCTTTCTCCATCCCTATTACCAGCCACTAGGGTGAGGTGATTGACTTGGTTGCGGTGGACAAGATGCCAGGTAACGGCTGCAATTAAGCCGATCGTTAAGCCTCCAAGGCTGAGCAAAACGATGACAGTCAGAGGGTCGAGATTATGAAAAAAACTAAGACGATTAGCTTTACGCAACTTTTTAGGCAAATTCATCGATAAGTAAATAAATTTCTAGTATGACTTCAAAGTAGCTTTTGCCTGGGTAGCAATCGCCTCCAAAACGCATTTTCTCACTCTTAGAAGAATAGTAATTCAGCGCTTTTTATAACACTTTTGCAAAATATTATCAGAAATAGGAGCGATTATTTTTTATTCATTGTTCATCGCTGGATGACCATGAAACAGGAACCTGACTAATCGTGCGCTTTATACAGTCAGCAATTCATCATTTCAGTAACGACGGATACAGTAAACTGTATTATCCTGTATAGGAAGAGTGCGATCGCACCTCTGAAATTCTCCAAGCTTCCTGTCATGAACTCACCAAGAAATAGGATGACGGTTCGCGATCGCGCCTATCCCAATTTACGGTCAAAGATAGCTGTTTTTCTAGCTTTGAGCAAATAAGTAGTCATCTCTCCTTTGCCTTTGACAGAGATGACGCCTCGCTCCTCAAACAGAAATTCATTTCGTAATCGTTCATAAGTCTCTGCGGTTACCTGAATGGTACCGGGAATCCCAAGTGATTCCATGCGGCTGGCAGTATTCACGGTATCGCCCCACAGATCGTAGCTGAATTTTTTGAGACCAATCACGCCCGCCACAACTGAACCGGAGTTAATACCAATCCGCATACTAAAGGATTCGTCGGTCTGTACGTTTATCTTGGTCAGTACTTGTTGCATGTCAAGAGCCATTTGTGCGATCGCACTAGCATGATCGGCTCGGGGTGTGGGCAAACCGGCGACTACCATATAGGCATCGCCAATGGTTTTAATTTTCTCTAAACCGTGTTTCTCAACGAGTTGGTCAAACGCCGAAAAAATTACATTCAAAACTTCAACCAGTTGTTTTGCCGACCGCCGAGAGGAGAACTCCGTAAAACCAACGAGGTCAGCAAATAAAACAGTTACTTCCTCAAAACTGTCAGCGATCGTGCTTGGCTCCAGTTTCAACCGTTCTGCAATTGGCCCAGGCAAAATATTGAGCAGTAAATTTTCCGTTTGTTCCTGTTGATAGTGCAGCGCTTCTTGCGCCACCTTGCGCTCTGTAATATCCGATTGAATACCCACAAAGTGAGTTAAGTTTCCATCCGCATCATAGATCGGTGAAATACTTAACTCGTTCCAAAAAAGTGTCCCATTTTTGCGATAATTGGATAATATAACCTTGCAACCCTTCCCTTCTCGAATTGCTTCCCGTAGCTCATCGAGACCGGGTTGATCGGTATCTTTTCCTTGCAGAAAACGGCAGTTTTTTCCAATGACTTCCTGAGCCTCGTAACCCGTTAGCCGCTCAAACGCGGGATTAACGTAGGTTATGGGCATATCAGGCTTTCTAGCATCAGCGATTACAATACCATCACTACTCGCTGCGATCGCCTGGTTCGAGAGTCGCAGTTCCTGTTCTTTCTGATGACGCTCTCTAATCTCCTCTTGCAGTCTTTTATTTTGCTCAACTAAGCTACGATTCAGTTTTCGGATGGTTAAGTGGGTCGTAATCCGAGCTTTAAGGACTTCTTCCTGAATCGGCTTGGTGATATAGTCTACCGCTCCCACATTAAAACCCTTGACCTTATCGTCCGTATCGGAAAGTGAGGTCATAAAAATGACCGGAATGTCTTGACTGGACTCATTCGCTTTCAAGCGACGGCAGATTTCAAACCCATCAATTCCCGGCATCATCACATCCAAAAGGATGAGATCGGGATGAGCCTCTTCGACGGCTTGGAGAGCACTTTTGCCACTATTGGCCATTAATACTGTAAAATCAGAATCACTCAAAACGAAGAACAGTAAATCCAAAGTATCCGGGTTGTCATCAACAATTAAAATGACGCCTTTTTCGTCACTTTCAAGGCTCATTTATAAATCCCTCTATAACTTTGGAGAAACTAACGGATTCTTTTTTCGTGACACGCTGAAACTCGCAACAGCGTATTTCAGTAGCAAACGGCATATCTTTCTTGTCCGACTGCACTACTAAAGCGAATTGCTCGAAAAAAGCTCCCTGATATTCCTATTCTCTATAATAGCTATCTCAACCGGAGGCGAGATAAGCGCCTCCAGTTAATTTTGTGAGTTCTGCGTAATTCTTTTCAGCGAACCGATAGCAGTGGCATTTCCAACGAGCTTTTAGCCTGGGTGGATATCAACTCCGTACCGTGAGGTAGTTAATGAGACATTGGATGGAGCCTAGAATACAGTCAGGGCACGGCAATGCCGTGCCCTACAAAGAATGTGTATTCCACTCGATTGAGAACCTCTATATACTAGGGTTCCAAATGCTGACATAGGCGTTGCTCTAATTGCTCTAGTAAGATATTAACGTCCTTACCGAGTTGCTCAAAACAAGCGGGAGGTGCAGGTTCCGGTTCAAACTGAATCAGCTTGATTTGGTCATTGCCAATCCCAATAATCAGAACTTCCTTCTCCGGTTGGTGGGCGTCCACAATTCCCAGAATTTCCTGAATGTGGTTTTCTACTCTTTGATTCAGTTCCTCGATCGCCTTTCGGGGACAATAAACAAAATGCGGCGTTGGATGCAGGTCAATACCCAGCGTATCCTCGCTTTCTCCCCGTTCTAGAAATAGCCCCCAAGAGAGTGCTGCCAACTCTTGCTGATTGTCTCTAGCAAAGCGAGCAAGTTGATGTTTCCACTGATCTTCTGCCCTCTCTGGTTGGGGGCGACCAAACATGATCATTTTCTAGATTCCGTCCTTATCAAGCGCATCTCATTTTAGACCAGACTGTACCCGCCAGAGGCTGGCATAAATCCCCTCTTGCTCCAGCAGTTGTTCATGCCGCCCTTGTTCGACTAATTTGCCGTGTTCCATGACGTAGATACAATCGGCATTACGCACGGTGGAGAGGCGATGAGCGATCGCAATCGTTGTCCGATTTTTGGTAATCTTCTCTAAGGAGCGCTGAATCGCGGCTTCCGTCTCATTATCCACCGCAGATGTGGCTTCATCCAAGATCAGAATCGGGGGATTCTTCAAAATGGCACGCGCGATCGCAATCCGCTGCTGTTGCCCTCCCGACAGTTTCTGTCCCCGTTCCCCAACAATCGTGTCATACCCTTGGGGCAGTCGGCTGATAAACTCGTGGGCTTCGGCAATCTCTGCTGCTGCCAATACCTCGGCGTGAGTGGCATCGAAGGTGCCGTAGGCGATATTCTCCCGAACCGTGCCATGAAATAAAAACACATCCTGGCTAACTAAGCCAATCGCCCGACGTAAATCCCCTAGCCGTAGTTGTTGTAAGTCAATGCCGTCAAGGGATATAGTTCCCCATTGTACTTCATATAACCTCAATAATAACTTAACCAAAGTACTTTTTCCAGAACCCGTCGAACCCACAATGGCGATGGTTTTTCCCGCTCCAATGTGCAGGGACAGATTGTGAATCACTGGGGCACGGTCATGGTAAGCAAAAGTCACCTCTTTCAACACCACCTCACCGCGCACCTGCTCAACAGGCAACGGTGTGTCCCCTGAGTGGATTTCGATGGGAGTATCCAAGAGATTCATCACACGGGTGGTGGACGCCATCGCCCGTTGATACTGATCGAGGGTTTCGCCTAATCGCGTCAACGGCCAAAGCAAGCGCTGAGTTAGGAATACCAAAACACTATAAGTTCCTACCTCCAGCCTTCCGGCAACAACATCCATCCCCCCGTAAAGCAGAATACCTGTAAAGCCCAACAATATGAGCATCCGAATCAAGGGAATAAATGCGGCAGAAAGTGCGATCGCACGCTTGTTACTGACGCGATACCCATCACTTTGGGCTTCAATTCGACCTAATTCATACTCTTCGGCGGTAAAGCTTTTAATCGTGGTGATGCCTGTCAAATTATTCGCCAATTGCCCATTGATCAGACTCACCTTTTCTCGAACATCCGCATAACGAGGAGCCAGCAGACGCTGAAAGGCGATCGAACCCCACAGGATAAAAGGTATCGGCACAATCGTCATCCAAGCCACATTGGGAGCCAGCATATAAAAAGCTCCACCAATCACAATGGCTGTTGTGATTACCTGGATAATATCATTGGCTCCTACATCCAAAAACCGCTCCAATTGATTAATGTCATCACTCAAGATCGACATTAATCGGCCAGTACTTCTGTCCTCAAAATAAGCCAGTTCCAGTGATTGCAAATGCCCATAGGCATCTAAGCGCAAGTCATGCTGTATAGCCTGGGCGAGATTACGCCACAGTCGAGCGTAGGCATATTCAAAAATGGATTCAAATCCCCAAATGATGAAGCTAAGGAAACTCAAGATGAGGAGTTGCCCAAAGATGTCTTTTACCCCCAACTGAGCAATCAGAGAATCCTGTTGCTTCACCACCACATCCACTGCCGCACCAATTAAGGCAGGGGGTGCTAAGTCAAAGATTTTATTGAGAATTGAACACGCGATCGCTTGCCAAATTTGCGTCCGGTACTTGTGCCCGTAATGAATCAGACGCCATAGAGGAGGAGAGGAAGACGCTCGGTTGCGCTTCGATTGAGAGCGATGCAATCGCGCCTGGGTACCGCCTAAAGCAGCTTGCTTCTTGTTGCCATCTGCTTGTTTTTGCAAACGTGACACTTTAATCAAACCTTAAATTCATAAAGTTTACTTTGCTCAGAGTTATTTAATCTTAAATTACAAAACCTTATATTGTGTTGACTTTTTTGGGAGTAGTTCCGAAACAATTTGCTCAAGGGTGGCGTCAAAGAGAGAAAAATACCTCAAATGTTTTTCGGAATCAAACTAGGATTTATCCCTCTCATGAACACTCGTTTCACGTATCTACCAACTGACTAACCCTTCTCATTTTCCACTCTCTCACTCAACTCAGTGTTGTGGTTTTGGGTCTAGTCATTTGTCCGAGATAGTACTTCTTCCTGAAAAATCAACTCTTTGTTAAGAATCTCTAAGACCTCATTCTGCTTCTTTGCAGTTGTGGGTTGGATCAGATTAAGATTTTCAGGGAATACTTCCAATTGATACACAAAAAGTACAAGTTTGGAAAGATTAGCTCTGTCGGTTGTGTATTGCTAATAGTCCAATGGTGTAAGTCCTGACTCTGTCTTCTCAACGATTATTTGCGCTTAATTCACCAAGTCCGGCTTTAAACAAGTACGGAAATTCATGGCTGGAAAGAATCTAGCTGCATGTCGTCTAGTAACAGTCAACCCTTACTCTCACAGGAGTATTTACAATTATGACAGTTCTGGCTCAAACCCCTCAAAATTTATGGGGCAAATTATTTGACTACTGCCATAAGAGTTACCAGTGTCTGACCTACAATCCTAAATTGTTTCTGATGCGTAAACTGGCTCGGTGAGAATTTGGTGACAATCTGCGGCCCAGCGGGTTTAGGATTTGCAGAAGATGCGACTTGTTTCCACAAAGGTACCTTGCCAACCTAGAAAGAGCGCTTGCTCCTACAGATTGAATTTGCCATCAATAATTATGGGGATATCAGAGGAGCAGCATCCTAGAGTTGGGTAATGAATGGATGAGGGATGGAAAAGGAATAACTTTTGAGGGTTGCTTGACCCATTACCCATTACCCATTACCCATTACCCATTACGATTTTCCGTTACGATGGTTATTACTATAAGGAATTCTGGCACCCGCCCATTGCAGCTTTTCTCGTAACGTCTGGTAATAGGAATAGTTCTCTCGCAAAATAATGAACTTTGCGTAACAATCCGCCATGCGCACATCCACCCGTTGTCCAGGCCAAATGGAAGTGGCTAGAACACCATCCATCCAGAGTTTGGTATTGAGTTCATAATCCCCTAGAGGCCAAATGCTAACCACAGAACCAGAGGGTAAAACAATGGAGCGACTGGAAAGACTCAAGGGACAAATCGGCGTTACAGTAATGGCTTCCATGCCATCGTGTAAAATTGGCCCATTTGCTGAAAGGGTGTAGCAAGTTGAGCCGGTGGGTGTGGCGACAATGAGTCCGTCCCCTTGGTACTGATCGACGACTTCCCCATCAATTTCCATCTCCAAAATTGAGGTAATCATCCGATCGGCTGAGGCGGGTTTAACGCACATCTCATTCAGCGCGAGGAAGCGATCGCTAAAGGGTTCCATGTTGCTGCGATCGCCTTCAAATACAGCCGCTTGAACCATCATCCGCCGCTGAATGGCGTAGCGATCTTCGCTTAATCGATCCCAAATTTGCTCCGTGTCTTTAAATTCTTCAAACGGTTCAGTAAGAAACCCCAAGTGTCCGCCCACATTAACCGCTAAAATCGGTACTCCCTCCCCTGCAAGATGTCTCGCGGCAGCGAGTGCTGTCCCATCGCCCCCTAGTACTACAGCTAAATCGATCTGACTCATGGCGGAGGCTAAAAAGACAGGGTAAGGATTATCCTGTGTACCACTAGGCCCCATCAAAATATGGCACTGGCGATTTTCCAATTGCCGAGCACATTTTTCTGCCCAACTGCGGCTGTGGGAGTCTTTGGCTTTATACGCAATGATCACCTGCTTTAGCTGCACGTTAACCTCATCTTCTAGCCCGTCTGATAATCGTCATTCTAGACTGCCGACTCATACGAAGTTGCGTTCAATCGTAGTAGCTTAGAAAGTTGTGGAAGCTGGGGAGAGAAGGTTAACGTTCTCTTTCTCTTAGCTCAGCGTCCTGGAGCGACTCTGTGGTTTGTTAAATTCTACGTTAGACTCCAACTCAGTATGAGTCGTTACAACAGGGACATCAGCTGTCGCAATTACTGGAGGTTGCATAGGGAGAAACTCAGCCAACCCCAAATAACGAATTCCTTCCGGGGTAATTTCAAAGCGGCAGGGTAATACTTCAACTCCTTGAAGTACAGCTTCTCGCAGCAATTGACCGTAGACGGGGTCATAACTATCAGCAGGAGCAAAGGAAAGACAGTCTCCCCGATTAATGAAGTAAAGCATGATGGCTCGTGCTTGGGGTAGAAGTGCCATCAGTTCTCGCAAGTGCTTTTGTCCGCGAGTGGTTACTGTATCGGGAAATAGCGCCACAGTTCCTTGAGATAAGGTGACACTCTTGACTTCTAGATAGATGGGAAGTTGCTCACACAATGCGAGTTCCTTGGTGGCTGCACTCAAGGGGATGGGAACACTTTTTAGTAAAAAATCCACCCGACTTTTCAGTTCTTTGCCATAGGGAACCTCGCAGCAAATTTCGTTGTAGCTGTTGGCTAACTCTGGAAATAGCCGTTGTGCCAACGCTAACTTAATCACTCGATTGGGGAGTGCGGTGTTGACACCAACCCAGGTGGGTTCGTTGTCATCAACCTGAATCATCTCCCAGGTGTAGGGTAACTTTCGCTTAGGGCTATCGCTGCGGGAAACTTTGACTAAACTCCCAGGAGTGGAGACACCCGTCATGGGGCCAGTATTAGGGCAATGAGCCGTTATAACTTCCCCAGAGGTCAGTTCAATATCAGCAAAGAAGCGTTTGTAGCGCTTTAGTAAGACTCCGGTTTCTAAGGGCGGGTAACGGTAAATCCAATCTTGCATGAAAATAATTTACCACCGAAGTTGCTGCTGTTGGGAAAGAGCGATCGCACAAAGCATATGGTTATTCAGAGCGACTGTCCGCTCTATGAGACCTGGATGGAAGGAAACGATAAAAGAGTTCTTGGATAACCCCTACCTCAAGGTTGGCATTGCAACTTTGGAGGAATGGAAGGTAGCAGATTGATTCCATAACAGTGAGCAGTGAGCAATAAAGGTTTTTGTCAGGCACTATAACGGTAAAGTGACGATAAATGTTGTGCCTTTGCCGACTTCACTGGTAAACGTAATCTCACCCTGATGTAAGTCCACACACTGCTTAACAATCGCCAATCCCAATCCTGTTCCCTGAATCGTACCGACATTATTGGCACGATGAAAGGCTTCAAACAAGCGAGTTTGGTCTGCTGGGGGAATACCAATCCCTTGGTCTTGAATTTGGAATATTACTTGGTCACCCTTGGCAGTAAGGTTAAATTGGACGGTGCTGCCTTCTGGAGAATACTTTAGAGCATTCGAGAGCAAATTGTTGAGAATATGCCGCAGCAGCCTCTCATCCAATGAAACCGAACACAGGGGAGAATCTAAGGGTGTAGTCTCCTGGTTAGGGGTATCTTGTGTGTCTAGGATGCGATGGTCGCGAAGCGAACCGCCTTCGGCATCGCTGGGACAGGTAAAATGAATCGCCTGCTGTTTTTGGGCACCCAGTTGCACGTCGTCTACTAAATGGCGACAAAATTGGAGTAAATTCAAAGGTGCAGGGTTGAATAGCAGCTTGCCTGCTTCCGCTTCACTCATCAGGAGGATGTCATTCAACATCTGAGTCATCCGTTCCACAGCCGATTTAATGCGATGCAGATGAGTCTGTTGTTTGTCCTCTGACAAGCGGTTGCGGTAACGCTCTAACAAGTCGGTAGACGAGCGAATCGTCGTCAGAGGAGTGCGGAACTCATGGGAAGTCATGGCAACAAAGCTGGACTTTACGGTACTCAGTTCTTTTTCTCTTTGGAGTGCCTTAAACGTTTCTAGTTCTGCTTTCTTGCGTAAGGTGATGTCTTCGGCAATTCCAGCAAGGCGGTAAAATTGACCTTGTGCATCATAGATGGGAAACGAGCGATCGCGTATCCAACGCATTGAGCCATCCGGTCGCACAATCCGATACTCTACATCCGTATATTCACCACGAGACTGTCGCTCCAGCTTGGCTATCACGATCTCTCGATCTTCAGGATGAATACTATCACTCCAAGAATTAGACTGTTCATACAGACTCTGGCAAGAGCGACCCCATATCTCCTGGTAGGCGGGACTAACGTATAATCTTTTGCTGGAATCTGGGGTAACCATCCAGAATACTTCCTTGATATTTTCGGTCAACTGGCGGAAGCGCTCTTCGCTCTCCCGCAGTGCCTCAAGCGCTAGCTTATGATCGGTGATGTCACGGCTGATTCCCAAAACAGATATGAAATTGCCATCACTCTCCAATTCCGCAACTAAGCGGGTTTGGTAGTACTTTAGACCTTGGGTGGTGACAAGACTAAACTCCAGTTGTTCTTCCTGTCCCGTATCAAAAACTCTACTTAACGCATCCTCCCAGAGAGATAAATTGGGTTCTGAGATAAAAAGTTCCCGATTGGTTTTGCCAATAAACTCACTCGGTGGTTTGCCTGTGACCTGTTCAATCGCTGGGTTGACATAGAGATGACACCCTTGTCGGTCAAACCGCTCGATAATATCAGGCGCGTGTTCTACCAAGGCTCGATATTCCTGTTCCCGTTGATGGAGTGCTGCCTCAGCGCTCACGCGTTCAGCAATCTCTCCGAGGAGTTGGTGATTGAGCTTTTCTAGCTCAGCCGTGCGCTCTGTGACTCGATTTTCTAATTCTTCGTTCAGCCTGTGTAAGGATTCTTCTGCTTGCTTGCGCTCTGTGATGTCTGTGGTGCTGCCGTAGTAATAGAGTACGCCCTCCTCATCAACCGCTCGCCCGATCACTTCAAACCATCGAGATCCTCGGTGAAGGGTGTGAAACAGATAAATAACTTGGTAGGATTCGCCTTTGCAAATGGCTTCCCAAGCGATTCTGAGCGCCTCTTGCGACTCATGCCCCAAGTCAACTCGGTCATCCCAAATTTGAGGATTCTCCAAGAATGCCTCTCTGGAAATGCCACTGAGTTCCGTCATAATCTCGCTTATATAGACAAACTGAAATCTGGCAGGGCAGAATTTCCAGACCAAAGTGGGCAGCAAATTAAAGATTTGACGAATCTCGGCAGCACTTCGCTGAGCTTGTTCTTCGGCTTGTTTGCACTCGCTAATGTTCAAGGTACTACCAACGACACGCGTCGCTCGTCCACTGGCATTTCTGATAATCTGTCCTCTATCCCAAATATGCAGGTACTGATGGTTTTTGTCGCGAATCCGATATTCGGTGGCAAAACTACTGCTGTTGGCGAGGGCGCTGGAAATCACCTGACGAACACGCGGTTGATCGTCGGGATGGATTAACTGAGTCCACCAATTAAGGGTAGGTTGCGCTTCTTCAGGACGATAGCCTACAACTTCGACAAGACCCTGTGTCCTTTTAACCGTACCATTTTCAACGTTCCAGTCGTAGATAATGCCATCTAAGGCGTTGGCAGCAAGATGCAAGCGCTCATGAGCTTGCCGCAGTTCTAACTCTAGCCGCTTGCGTTCTGTAATGTCGCGCATCAACCAACGGAAACCGATTGGCTGACTTTCCGGAGTCTGGATAGTCCCCACCCTCACGGCAGTAATCAGCGGTGTTTGATTGGGCGATCGCAGGCTCACCTCCCACTCCTGTATCCCCTCCACATGACGCAGCTGATTGAGTTGATGACGAAAGACTTGACGCTCTTCCTCCACAACGTAACCGGCTAACGGCTTGCCTACCAAGAACTGTTGCGAATGCTTGAGTAGTATGGCGGCAGCATGGTTGGCTTCTTGAATCACCCCATTGACATCAGTCACTAGGTAAGCATCGGGTGCAAACTCAAACAGTTGCTGGTAGCGCTGGCGCTCTGCGATTAAATCTTGTTGAGCAAATAATAACTCCCCATGCTGCTGATACAGTTCGTCGCTAGCGACGTGCAGTTCTTCCACAGCAACACTGAGTTCTGCAAAGGCTATTGCCCTTGTTTCCAGTTGTTGTTGCTCGGTTAGCGATCGCGTTGGGTTAGCATCGTTCATAGCCTCAGCAGGTGATAGCGTCGGCGATTCACCGATCAGCTGTTGCAGTTGAGCTACACGCTGGTGCAAATCCTGTATCTGGTTGGCGAAGTCATCCAGGTTTAAGCGAGTCATCTTATTGATTTTTCAGTACACCTATCCCTTGCTACTAATCTTAGTGAGCCGCTTGGCCTCTGATAAGTATCCATTTTCCGCTCTGAGCACCTGCATGGAAGCGCAATGAGCCAATAATCCCCAGAAAAAAAGACTCCCGATTGTTAGAGGAAATTCGGAATTGATTATTATGATTCTCTGGAGTAATTAATAATTATTTGTGTCGAAAACCCAGAAAACCGCTCGCTCCCTATCCGGAATTGCCGGCATCGTGGCGGTTGCCACACTGATTAGTAAAGTTTTTGGATTGGTGCGTCAACAAGCGATCGCGGCGGCTTTTGGGGTCGGGCCAGCGGTTGATGCTTACAGCTACGCCTACGTCATTCCGGGCTTTTTGTTGATTTTACTGGGTGGGATCAATGGCCCGTTTCACAGCGCGATCATCAGTGTCCTGGCTAAGCGCGATCGCTCGGAAGCCGCTCCCATTGTGGAAACGATCACAACCTTCGTGGGAGCGATTTTATTGCTCGTCGTCCTGGTTCTGATTCTATTTTCCGGCGTCTTCATCGACTTGATCGGGCCAGGGTTAACACCCCAAGTGCGTGCGATCGCCATCCAACAACTACAAATTATGGCTCCGATGGCTGTCCTTGCCGGACTCATCGGCATTGGCTTCGGCACCCTCAACGCCGCTGACATGTACTGGCTGCCCTCAGTCAGTCCTTTATTTTCCAGTATCACCGTGATTGGTGGAATTGGTATCTTAGCCTTGCAACTAGGCAGTCAAATCACCGCGCCCAAATATGTCATGCTAGGCGGCATGGTTTTGGCATGGGGGACACTCAGTGGAGCCATCTTACAGTGGTTAGTCCAACTCGTGGCTCAGTGGCGGGCGGGTTTAGGGACGTTACGCCTGCGGTTTAACTGGAAGCAACCCGGAGTAACTGACGTTCTCAAAATCATGGGGCCAGCCACCCTTTCCTCCGGCATGTTGCAGATTAACCTCTACACCGATTTGTTTTTCGCCTCTACCATCCCCGGCGCAGCAGCGGCAATCAGCTATGCAGGGTTATTAGTGCAAACGCCACTAGGAATTATTTCCAATATGATTTTAGTGCCGTTGATGCCAACATTTTCTCGACTTGCCGCTCCTGAAAATTGGCCTGAACTCAAGCAGCGCATTCGTCAGGGATTACTCCTTACCGCCATTACCATGTTGCCTTTGGGTGCATTGATGATGACGTTGGCGGTTCCCATCGTACAAGTGGTTTATCAACGTGGAGCCTTTCAGAGCCAAGCTTCAGAGCTCGTTGCTTCCTTGCTAGTAGCCTACGGGGTTGGGATGTTTGTCTACTTGGCGCGCGATGTCTTGGTGCGAGTGTTTTATGCCTTGGGCGATGGTGAGACACCCTTTCGCATTAGTATCATCAATATCTTGCTCAACGCCGTACTCGATTACTTTCTCGTGAAGCGTTTCGGTGCTCCGGGTTTGATTTTGGCAACGGTGACAGTGAACTTTACTTCAACAATCGCGCTACTTTGGCTATTGAATCGCAAACTCCGAGGCTTACCGTTGCTTGAATGGAGCGTACCGATCCTGGGTTTAACCGCTGGCAGCGTCTTGGCTGGGTTGGCCAGTTGGGGAGTTAATTGGGGTATTCAGCAAGTTTGGAGTGCTCAAGGATTGCTGGTTGGGCTAGTGCAATTGAGTTTAGCCGGAATCGTTGGCCTAGGCGTCTTTGCTTTGTTTGCCACACGGCTCAATTTACCAGAGGTGGATATGTTTGTCTCTCGTATGCGCCAGAAGTTCGGTCGGTAACCTATTAGATGGATGACGGTGGGTGGAAGTGCGATCGCATTCTCTTGTTACTCATCGCTGGCGTCGTTGATGCGATCGCTGTTTGATGGGTTGGAGGAGAGATTCCCGACTTCTTAGATTCTTTCTCTTACTCCCCCCTTACCAAGGGGGGTTGGGGGGGTTAACCAGGGGAAACATCTATCAGGACTAACCTTCTACAAAACCTGGGTGCAGGAATGACCAAACTTTACAACAGAACCTCAGAGAAAGCGAAACGCCAGCAGCTTCGACGGAATATGACAAAAGCTGAATTTCTGCTCTGGCAAAAGCTCAAGGGTAAGCAACTTGAAGGAGTTAAGTTTCGCAGTCAGTATAGTGTTGGTTGGTTTGTTGTCGATTTTTATTGTACTGAACTTAAATTAGCGATATAAATTGATGGAGACAGCCATTTTCAAGATGGTGCACAAGAATATGACCAAGAAAGACAGGCTTTTATTGAGTCGGTGGGAATTCGGTTTTTAAGGTTCACTAATAATGAGGTGTATGGGAATTTGGAGGGAGTTTTGGAGAGGATTCTTCAGAAGATTGGAGAATTGCGGAATGACCCCCCCAGCCCCCCTTATTAAGGGGAGAGCAGGAGATTTGATTCGCCTGATTAGTGCTAGAGAGGTAATACGAGCCGCACTGAAATCTCCTCCTACCAAGTCATGAAGTTTCTGATATGGTTCTCAGGCGCAGGCTGTAATGTCTCAAAAAAGTTGCTAGTACCATAAAGATTTTGAACTGTACCCTCGATAAAGAGACCTACGGCTGGATTAATGAAAAAGGTTAGCAGCGTTCTGCATTGCCTGGTTAATGGCATTCGCACTGATCGCACTTCTATCAGCAGAAGTCTGCAACAGTGTATTAGTGAAATCAGCTATCGTCTGTTGATGTACAAGGGCTGGATTCTGATAGGTAGTTTGTGTATATACGCTCAACATCAAATCTGGGTCAATAATCGACAAGCCATTAGTCAGAACGCTCAAATTTTTACTGACTACTAGTATCGGCTGACCTTGGTAAAGTATCACTGGAGGGTTTATGCAGGTGATATTGTAAGGGCTATATAGTCCACAAGCTCCTCCGTAGGGGCTAGCTGGATTTTTGATGCTTTGATAGCTATAGAAACTGCCATAAGTATTTTGATTATTGATTGAGTTTGGGTCAGACTGATTGCTTAAAAGCACCCCCAAGAATTGACCATCAGCAGCCCAAAGTTGAGCAATTCCATCGGCAGAGGCAAGAAATTCTAAAATAGACATACATTTTTGATAAAATGACTCAACCCTAATCTAGATAACTGGATTAGGATTTGACAATGGGGAATTTACTGATAAAGGTAGCAGTTCTATGCTGCTCTACTCTTCCCCATTGCTGAATATTCAAATAGATAATCCGCACGATTAGCAACCAGACGCCGCAGTTCTTCACTCATGTAGGGACGGCTCATCTTTTCTGTCTCTATGCAGGGTTCAAATACTGACGAGCGTGTGCTTTAGCTAACCTCATCAAATGTTCTAGCAGCATATAGTGGTCGAGTTCTGACTTTTCCTCTAAGGCAAGTCCCTCAGTTTTTTCACGGTCAATCAAGTCTGCTACCCGCTCTTTCACCGCATCTGAAGGTTGAAATGCAACTATG
>NZ_DATNPA010000643.1:0-15064 GCF_036703385.1 Allocoleopsis sp.
TGCTCAGTCAAGACAAGGTTCATTACTGGAACGAATTGAACAACTGATTGATGCAGGCGAAGTCCTCGCTAAAGATATTTCCTATGGTTCCTGGAGTCGATTTGCTTCCCAGACCAAATTCCACGCGATCAAAGCCCGTGCCTTTAAAGCGTATTGCCAAATTTTAGGGCTCAACTGGGAAGAAATTGTTGATCGCGAAAGTGTTGCGCCTGCGATCTCGCCTCCTATGGGCGACGAAAAGGAGTTACCACTGCTACAAAGCAGCGCTGGTAGTGATACTCAGAAATTGGAGGGAGGTAAGGGAAAGAACACTAACAACCCTCGATCGCGTGCAGTGAACGTTGCCGTAAGCCCCTCGCTTAAAAGCAGAAGCAAGAAAGGCTCCCCTCTTATCTCACAGGGAACCGATGCGTTAGCGATCGGGTTAGCGTTAGCACCGCAGAACGCGACATCCCTCAAGCGGGGCGTTAGCGACACGATTCCCTTAGCGCAACGGGACGCCGTAGCATCCAAGGAATCATTGGGGCGTTTGCGTAGTAAGCGCGTTAGCCATAGCCCAGTCCGGAAAGTTGGAGGGGTTAAGTCTGACTTGTCCGAACGCAAAAGCAACGCCTCCTCACTTACGTTTTCACTGAACTCTCAAGCCTGGAGTGCTAGCAGTAACGGAGAGGACTTGCCTAATGCCGTTAGGCTAACGCGATCGCTAACAAGTCCTTACCACAATCTACCCGTTCGTTACCACACAGCTTTGATTGGTCGCGATACAGAAATGACCTGGCTGCTGGAACGGCTTGCTCGCGATCGCTCTACCTCTCACATCAGTATTGAGGGCATAGGCGGTGCAGGAAAAACTTCCTTAGTATTGGAAGCAGCCTATCGATGCTTGCAGGCAACTTGTGGGACACCTACAACGCCACAAGCTCCCACCTTCGACGCCATTATTTTTACCTCAGCCAAGCAACAGCATCTGATTGGCAATCAGATTTTGCAACGCCATAAGCGAGAGCGCACCTTAAATGATATTTTCAGAGCCATCTTCCGCACTCTGGAGTGTCCTGGCTTATTCCCCGCAGACTTTGAGCAGCAACTGGAGTGTATCCAAAGCCGTTTACAAGAACTGCATACCTTACTGATTGTTGATAATTTAGAAACTCTCGACGATCAAGAGGCTGTCCTCTCCTTTTTGTACGAACTCCCACCTACGGTAAAGGTGGTGATTACAACCCGGCTTCGAGGCGCTTTTGGCAGTCCTATCTATTTAGAGGGTTTGCCAGTGGATGAAGCGAGGCGTTTGATCGAGCATCAAGCCCAAGAACAGCGACTTCAGCTCAAACCCGAACAGTTCCAGGACATTTATCACAGAACCAGTGGTCTGCCATTGGGAATTGTGTACGCGATCGGTCAATTGTCAGTTTATGGCATGTCCGCCGATGTATTGGCAACTCGATTGACTCAGGCCAGCGACCTCACCCAATATTGTTTTGAGGATTCTGTGCAACGACTGAGAGGGCAACCCGCCCATCGTCTGTTGATGGGACTGGCGTTATTTGCTAAATCAGCTTCACGAGATGCGATCGCTCAAATTGCCTTACCAGACGCGGACTCCCTCAATGCGTTGGCTCAACTTTACCAGCTGCGCTTGGTGATTCAGCGTGAGGAACGCTACGATATGCATCCCTTAACCCGCGAGTATGCTCGCGCTGAACTTAAGGCTCACTCGAAGTTTGAGCAAGAAGCACGAGAACGTTGGGTGACTTGGTATCTCAGATTTTCCCAAGCCTACGAACAACAGGATTGGAAACTGTGGAAGGAATACCAAGCCTTAGACTACGAATGGGAAAACCTACAAGCTGCGATCGATTGGTGCATTCAGCAAAATCGATATGAACAAGTCCGGCAGTTTTGGCGACACATCAAGGGATACACCTATGTGCATGGGTACTGGCATGAGCGCTTAACTTGGATAGACTGGCTGCTCCAAGCTGCCCAGCAGCACCAAGATTCATCAATGATGGCAGAGGCACTAGGGGATAAGGGTTGGACGTTAACTCTGATGGGCAAACCAGAACAGTTGGCACAAGTGGATGCTCTGTTTGCACAAGTCTGCCATCTCCAAGAAGGTAAAGACTTAATTGTTCATTTGGCGTTAACCATTGATCAGGCGGTGCTGTCGATTCACCAGCGAAAATTTGATCGCGCTCACCAATTGTTGAATCAGGGGAAAGAGTTACTCAAGGGCATTCACAGCGAAGAGCCAAAACGTCTACGTCAACAGATTCGCCTCTATTACTATGAGGCGGAGGTTTGGTTTAGAACTGGGCAGTACGAACAAGCCAAAATCGGCTATCAACAGGCACTCGAACAAGCTCAGGTTGCTCAATGGCAGCAAGTGGAGGTCTATATCCTCAATTGGTTAGCAGATGTTGCACTCGTGGGAGAACGCAACCTGGATGAAGCGGAAAATCTGTTAAACAGGAGTATGCCGATCGCTCTGGTTAGTAAGGATAAGCGATCGATTGCATTTCACAAGCGTTCTTGGGCGCATTTAGAGAGCCTCAAAGGCAATTTTGCTGAATTTCAACGTTGGGTGATCGAGGCAAAAGCCAGCTTCGAGAGTCTGGGGATGCTGGCGGAAGCTCAAGAAATGCAATCTTGGCTCAACGATAATTTTTAAATAGTTAATTGGTTATTAAGTTTTGCTCTTAACCTTCAATCTGATAACCTTCCAACCTTCAACTCATTTTGCGCAACTTAATCACCTAAGGTTATCAAATCAATCCAAAAGAACATTTGCTTTTATTTGGAGGCTCGTTTAAACTGAAATCAAACAAAAAGGAAGATATTGAGTTAAAAGTTAACAAATTTATGGAACTTATCAATCGAACACCTTCTCTACAAGGCGAAACAACGGATGTAACTGAATGGCTCAGTCGAGCTGGGCTGAGATTTGAAGACTTAGGCAACGATGCCAATAGCTTAGCCATCCGCAATCAATGGCGAGAGTACCAAGCCGCTGTGCGAATGTACTGTGTATCTAAACGTCAACCACCCGAGAAAGTGCAACTAGACGGTATTTACGTCAAGCTGAGAGTCCCTCAAGCTAGTGTATTCACAAGCAAAGCGTCCGATTATTCCAGCGCTAATCACTTGTCTTAAGCAAGCAGCTTATGAATGCCCTCATAACCTTTCCACCAAGTACCTATGTACTTGGTGATCGCTATGTGTTTGGGCTTTATACAAGTCTGCCTGGTTGATAACAATCTTATGTATGGTTGTTTTCCAATTGATAACAATACCGCTCAAAGCTCAGCAGACAAAATACATCTAAACTAGGCTACAAACTTCTTCTTGCGAAATCTAGTGTTTATACACTAGCTGCTATAGCGATCGCCATTGTGGAAATTTCCAGATAACGACCCTACTCAAGGATTCTCGTCGCTAATCAGTAGAATTAGTCAAATACTGTAAGGGACATCTAACCATGAGCCGCGATCGCAGGTGTGTCGGCTGGTTCTCTCTCCTTGTTCCCCTCATGGGAACCCTTGCCGCCATTCCAGTAACGGCTAATCCCATTACCCCCGCTTCAGATAGTACGGGTACGATTGTCACTCCCAACGGCAACCGATTCGATATTCACGGTGGTTCCCTTTCTCAGGATGGTGCCAATCTCTTCCATAGTTTCCAGCAATTTGGTCTAGATTCGGGTCAGATTGCCAACTTTTTGTCTAATCCTTCGATTCAGAATATCCTGGGACGGGTTGTCGGGGGTAATCCTTCGATAATTAATGGTCTGATTCAGGTAACAGGGGGTAACTCTTCCTTATATTTGATGAATCCCGCCGGGATTGTTTTCGGTAAAGATGCCAGTCTGAATGTTCCTGCTTCGTTTACGGCTACAACAACTACGGGGATTGGCTTTGGTGGGAATAATTGGTTTAATGCGTTTGCTAGCAATAACTATCAGAGTTTAATCGGTACACCCAGTCAGTTTGCTTTTGACTATACACAATCTGCTGCAATTGTCAACGCTGGCAATCTGGTGCTTGTACCAGGGCAGAATTTAACCTTACTCGGTGGCAGCGTCATTAATACAGGGCAACTGACGACACCGGGAGGAACAATTACCTTGGCGGCAGTATCGGCTCGAAATTTGGTGCGGATTAGTCAATCGGGGCATTTGTTGAGTTTGGAGATTGCGCCGCCAAGGGATAATGCTGGGCAGCTACTACCCATTACTCCACAGGCTTTGCCGACGCTGTTAACTGGCATAGGTGGGAATGTAGAAACTGGATTGAGTGTTTCTCCAAGCGGAGAAGTGCAGTTAATCGGTTCTGGAGTAACTGTACCCACTCAAGCAGGAACCACTATTGCTTCTGGCAGTCTCGATGTCTCTACTATAGGGGGACAAAGTCTTTTACTCTCACCACAGCTTGGGGGCGAGGTGAATGTGTTGGGCAAAACAGTTGGACTGTTCGGTGCCAACATCAACGCCTCTGGCATCAATGGCGGCGGCACAGTATTAATTGGTGGAGATTATCAGGGGCAGGGAAGAGTACCGAATGCGTTAGAAACGTTGATTAGCAGTGACTCGGTAGTGTCCGCTGATGCACTGCTATCTGGTAATGGGGGAAAAGTTATTGCTTTTTCCGCTCAGAAAGCCGATATTCACGGGATATTGACGGCACGGGGAGGAACTGTATCTGGAAATGGTGGGTTGATTGAAACGTCTGGTAAGCAGTCTCTTAATCTCACCAGTATTCCTAATGCTAGCGCTTTCAAGGGTATGGGGGGTACCTGGCTTATTGACCCAGCGGATATCACGATTGTAAATGGTGGAGGGGGTGCGATCGGTACAAATAGCGTTGATGTTGCCAACATTAATACGGCACTGAATGCTGGCACCAACGTTACCATCACCACAGATATTGGTGGCACCGGTCAAGGTAACATTGTCCAGATCGCTGGTGCCAATATTAATAAGACAACAGGTGGTGACGCTACCCTCACTTTACTGGCAGACAACGACATTTTCCTGAATGGGGGAGTCAGTTCTACTAACGGCAAGCTGAATTTGAACCTGAATGCCGACAGGGATAATAACGGTGCAGGCAGAGTCATAATCTATCAGCCCAACTTGCCCATCTTGCCTATCTCGACGGGGGGTGGGGATATCACCTGCAAAGGTAGTAGCAATATTACCGACAGCTCAGGTATCAATATCTTCAATCCGATCAACTCCGGGGGAGGAAAGATCACTTTCGAGGGGACTAGCACCGGTTTGGGGCGTTCTAGAGGCATCGACGTTGAAGGAAATATCACCTCAGGGGGCGGGGACATCCTATTCACGGGTAGTAGCAGCAGTGAGGTTGGTATCTTTACCAACAACTCAATCGATTCCGGGGGAGGAAAGATCACTTTTAATGGCACTAGCACGGCGACAAATGTCAGCGCCACTGGCTTGCTCCCCAGAGGTATCGACGTTGAAGGAGATATCACCTCAGGAGGCGGGGACATCCTATTCACGGGTAGTAGCAGCAGTGGGAGCGGCATCATTACCTTCAACTTAATCGACTCAGGGGGAGGGAAGATCACTTTCAATGGCACTAGCACGGTGACGAATGGCAGCGCCACTGGTAAGGGCATCGCTATTGTAGGAAATATCACCTCACAAGGCGGGGACATCCTATTCACGGGTAGTAGCAGCAGTGAGGATGGGATCTTGATCGGCGGCTTCATCGGTGGCCTGAAAATCAACAACCTGATCGACTCAGGGGGAGGGAAGATTACTTTCAATGGCACTAGCACGGCGACGAATAGCAGCGCACCTGGCTCGTACACTAGAGGTATCGACGCTGAAGGAAATATCACCTCACAAGGCGGGGACATTTTGCTCACGGGTAGTAGTAGCAGCAGTGAGGCTGGCATCGCTATCTTCCAGCCGCTCGCTTCAGGGAAAGGCAATCTTACCCTGACTGCTGACACACTTTATATTGACCCCAATTCCTCTATTACTGGCACTGGCAATCTGCTAGTGCAGCCCTTAACCCCCAGTGTCTCTGGGCAAATTGGTGGAAACAGTACTTTTCTAAGTACAACTGCACAGATAATTTTGACCAATGGAGGCTTTGCTTCCTTTACCATCGGACGTACTGACAGCAGTGGTGCCTTTACCCTAGGAGATTACCTCACATTTAACAACCCAGTCACGTTGCGATCGCCCGTTGGTAATGGCTCTATCAATACCACAGGCTTTACCCTCACTGGAGCAGGTAATGCCACAATTACGCTGCAAGCCAACCAAAATATTACCAGTGGCAATATTATCAATCCCGGTCGTGCCATTACGATAACCAGCAATACAGGAGCCGTTACCACTGGTAATCTCAACTCATCCGGAGCTATTGATGGTGGAAACATCCAAGTTAAAGCAAGTACCCAAATTACCACCGGACAAATCAACGCCAGTGGTGCAACAGGTCGAGGTGGCAACGTTACGCTTGACCCCTCCGGTGATATTCAGGTTACCTCAATCAATGCCCAAGGCGGCACAACAGGCGGCACAGTAGACATCACCACCAATCGCTTTTTCCGAGCAACAAACACCTTCACCTCCACCAACGGCTTACCTGCCAGCATCTCAACGGCTGGAGGCACCGCAGGCGGAAACATCACCATCCGGCACGGGGGACAAGGTATCGTTCCCTTTAATGTCGGCAGTGCCACCACCAACGGCACAGCAGGTGAAATTACCAGTGGCAATTTCACGATTCCTACTGGCAACTCCTATCTCTATACCTACAACTTGGGCAATATTGGGATTATTAGCGTTCCAGGTTCTAACTCTACCCCACCCACCCCAGGTTCTACTTCTAGCCCGCTCCTCAAACCTGTTGACCTGATCAACCCACAAGCACCGCTCACCTCGCAGCCACCACTTCCAAATGATCGCCTCAATGCAATTGGGATTGATGATTCCTTGAGCAATGACTTTGCCAAAGATACCGGACAGGGGAAGACAAAGCGTGTCACTCTTTCTGAAGTGCAAAATACCTTAGAAAAAGTTGAGAGTGCTACTGGTATCAAACCAGCAATCATCTATGCCGTGTTTGTTCCTGCTACTATTCCCCCTGCGTCTCCTTCTCAACCGGGTCAAGCGCAAAAATCTGGTGTAGCCGCATCTACCTTATTGCGTGCCTTAACTCCCAGTCCGAGCGATCGCTTAGAACTCGTTCTCATCACAGCTGAAGGAAAGCCCATTCGCCGCACCACGAAGGCTACCAGAGCCGAAGTCCTTCGTATGGTCAAGGAATTTAGAAGCAAGATAACCGATCCCACTGAGCGCACGGGTTCTCTCGCCCCTGCCAAAAAAATGTATCAGTGGCTGGTGGCTCCTATAGAACCCGACTTACAACAGCTACACATTCACAATCTCGCCTACATCATGGATGCTGGCTTACGCAGTATTCCCTTAGCTGCCCTTCACGATGGCAAACACTTTATCATCGAACGCTACAGTGTTAGCTTAATGCCCAGCCTTTCTCTCACCGATACCCGCTACTCGGATGTGAGGAATTCTTCTGTCTTAGCAATGGGTATCGAGAAATTTGCGGACAAGAGTCCTTTACCCTCTGTACCTGTAGAATTGTCCGTCATTACAGGTAGCCTCTGGTCAGGGAAATCCTTCCTCAATGACAGCTTTACCCTACCCAATTTGCAAGCCGCTAGAAATTCTCAGCCATTTGGCATTATCCATTTAGCCACCCATGCTCAGTATCTACCCGGAGCACCAGAAAAATCCTATCTCCAACTATGGGATACTCAACTGCGATTAGCACAACTGCGGCAGATGGGATTGCACAAACCCCCTGTAGAACTGTTAGTCTTGAGTGCTTGTCGCACGGCATTAGGGGATGAACAGAACGAGTTGGGATTTGCAGGGTTGGCAGCGCAAGCTGGAGCGAAGACTGTCTTAGCAAGTTTGTGGTACGTCAGCGATGAAGGGACTCTGGGTTTAATGGCCGAATTCTACGAGCAACTCAAACAAGTTCCCATGAAAGCTGAGGCACTCAGACTTGCTCAGTTAGCGATGCTGAGGGGTGAGGTGCGATTACAGGGGGGTAAGCTTGTCACCAAGCGGGGTAGTTTCGCTTTACCGCCCAATCTGGCGGCTTTGGGAGACATCGACTTGACACGTCCTTCCTTCTGGAGTGCGTTCACTTTAATCGGTAATCCTTGGTAGCAACAATACTGAATAATTCAGGTGATACGGAGATGAATGTGCATCGGTATCTGATGAGCAATAGACCTGTTTTGAAAGTCGAATTAACCCCCCTCAGTCCCCCGAAACGGGGGGAAAAAATCTTACTCCCTCTCCTTTTAGGGGAGGGTTGGGGAGGGGTTTCAAGGATTGATGCAAGAGGTCTAATAAGGAATGCGATCGCTCTAGTAGTTGCCACACACCAGGAGGTGGAAAGAGCGATCGCACATTCAGGAACTATTTTATTTCGACGCTTCACAAGAGCGAGCTTATGGACGAAGCTCCCATCTCTCCTGCCAGTCAAAAATCCGTTCGAGTTGCTGTAGAGAAACCAATCCGTACTGCCAGAGAATAATCGGTAAGGGTTCTGAAGCTCGTTGACGCATTCGTAAGGCTACAGAAATAGAGGAAGCGGAAATCGTAAGTTTGTCTTGTAAAAAATGAATGAGTTGAATGTCTTTTTTACTGAGTTCCATATCTTAAAAAATAAACAGAACTGTCAGTACTAAAAGTAAGCTCTCAAGAGCGAACCGAAATTTTTGAACGCTCTTAATAACCCATTTTTTATCGAAGTGTTTTTAAGCTGTTATTACCTGAACTGTCGAAGGACTGAAGTCGGCGACTCACCCAATCAGCATTTTCTCGGAGCAGATGAAGAATGCTCCCGCGAATCAACGCCTCTAAACGTAATCGCTCCTGCTTTAAACGATAAGGAGGCTTCGCATCCACTGTGGGTTTTTGTGCATTACCCATCACTACATCCCGATGGGGGAGATGCTTCAGGACATGAGCTACTAGCTTTTGGCGCAACTCAGCAATAGAAAATGCAGCTTGATAGGGATGTTCAGGATAATCTTCCAAGACATTTTCAATTTCTTGGAACACGGCAAGATTTTGCCAAAGGGTGTCTTCTGCGCCCATTTCTCTAATGAAATCATAATCAACGGACGTAAAAGCGCTGGGATGCTCTGGGCTCAGGAACATGATAAATTTCTATCCTTTAACTACATTTCCTGCCTCAGACGCCAGAAGTTAGATTAATATAATCCTCCTCAGGGTCGAGGGCAGGTACAACGAAGCGACTAGATACCAGCCAAGGACACTGACGAGTTCAAACACATTCCTGGAAGAATGCCAACTCTTCAGTCTCCTCTCAATGCCTACGAAGTTAGCTGACGGGCGAGGACTGAGAGATGTCCTTCTCTAAACTGCTCTTTGACGAGTGAAGATAAGGTTAGAGATTTGCCCCAAAAGTTGGTTCCTCCGTTCCAGCACTCACCGTACAGTCCAACGAACTTGTAGGCTTAATACTGAATTAGGCTGACTTATTAAATTTATTTTTTATTATTATACCATTTTTCTATTAGGATGCCAAATCTTTCGCCAGGTGTAGATTGTTTAACAGCGAGGTCTGCCACAAGCACTAGGATGCAGATGTAAGTTGATCGGGTCAGCATCATTGACGGATTGAACCTTTTCCTGTAATAAGTTGAACGCTTTATCTTGATGCAACTCAAACTCGGCTGAAGCGTCTGTATTGAAGTACTCCTCGAACAGCGCCAAGAGTGATTGAGTTTCAACAAAAGTTGCATCCCAATTTTGTCGATTGCTCTGTGAACAAAACTCAGAATCTGGTTGATGATCGATGAAATAGCCGAACAGTCCTTCGCAATCTTGACGATATTTGCGTGTATGCAAAATGTGAGAGTGCCAGACGCGATCAATTTCCTGCGTTGGCACCACCAGAATATCAGGATGCAGGTAGCTCACGAACAAGAAGCTCTTATAGCGTCCAATGGCTTGGAGCGTTTGCTGGCGACTCCACCCATAACCATTTTGGGGGTTCATCAGGTAATCTGCTATTGGCGACAGGTTGAGTGCTTTCAGCTTTTCCATGCAAGCTAAAGATTGTGCAGACAAAGCTTCCTTGACAACTAACATAGGTTGAGAACCTCATTGGCTACGGCTGTATGTTTTCTCACTATGCCAAGGTGTTCAAGCGGCTAGGAAATCTGTGTAGTCAACACTCACAACCGAAAAAATTGCTCTTGATCGCTACACACCTGTGAAACTGCTTACACGAAGCTACCACTGTATCAATGGATGGATTATGAGTGGTGAAAGAAGAGTATAGTTTCAAAAAACATAGAAAAATATTCCCGGTCTTATGTTTATGCGTTTTACCCTAATCTTCTGTGTTCTTCTATAAACCCTGAAAATCTGTCTTCCTTAAGCCTCAATTCCAATTCCCCAGTCCCTATTTTCAGAGTAGAGAGTATGAACCACGCAGAGTTTACAAAGGCTTTTGCAGGGCTAACGCCTCGACAGGAAGAGGTTTTGCTGAAAGTTTTGGCGGGTCAAAAAGATGCAGAAATTGCCTCAGAGCTGCATATTACTCAAGCTACGGTGAGAAAACATATTGAGAATACATGCAAGGCATTTGGCCTCTCCCATTCGCAAGACTCTGGCTACTTACACCGTCCTGAATTGATTTCTCTTTTTGCGAAGTACAAGCCAGAGTTATTTAGAGCAGGTACTCAGAACCTGAAAAAGGGTACAAAAATTTTGCTCAGTTACTATGGCGGCTCTGAACTAGACAAAAGTTGTGCAACTCAGTTAGAGGGCGCTTTAAAAGCCAAAGGCTACGAAGTATTTATCGCTGATGGCACTCTGCGAATGGCAACCACCGGATTGCGGCAAATCTATGCCGAATTAAACCAATGTGATCACTTGCTTTTGCTATTATCAACGCTTGCGGCTTCTAGTGAAATGGTAACCGAAGAGGTGCGATGGGCAAAGGCGTTGCGGGATACTCGACTGGATGGCAAGCCAGGGATTTTACCCATTCGCATTAATTGTCCAATCAGCTTACTGAACCATGACTTGCGGGGTTATCTTCGGGGAATTGCTCAGCAAGAGTGGCGATCGCCTGAAGATACCCCAATCCTTGTGCAATCCGTCCTGGAGTTGTTGACCTCTGGCAACAACCAGGGGGAAACCTCTGATAAGAGTACCTTTGCACTTACCCCAGACAAGGCAGAAGAAAATACCCAATTCCTCAGTCCCTATTCCCTCACTCCAAATCACCCACCCCAGCCTGTGGCGGAGCCAGAATTACCAATGGGACAGGTGGAGTTGGCGTCTGCCTTTTATGTGGAGCGATCGGGGATTGATGAACGCTGCTACGAAGCGATCGCAAAACCCGGTGCTCTCATCCGGATCAAAGCACCCAGGCAGATGGGTAAAACCTCGTTAATGGCTCGGATTCTCCAGCGTGCGACGAATCTAGGCTACCGTACCGTGCCTTTAAGCTTTCAGTTGGCGGATAGCAAAGTGTTCACCGACCTGGAGCAGTTCTTAAAGTGGTTTTGTGCGGTTGTTGCCCTAGAGCTCCAGTTACCAGCTCGATTGGCTGACTATTGGAACGGAATTTTTGGCAGCAAAGTCAGCTGTAGGTCTTACTTTGAGCGCTATTTACTGGCGAATACAACCGAACCTCTCGTCTTAGGCCTAGATGAAGTAGACCGGGTCTTACAATACCCAGAACTCACCGCTGATTTTTTTGGTCTGTTGCGAGCCTGGCATGAAGAAGCCAAAAATCGAGAGATTTGGAGAAAACTTCGCTTAGTGGTCGTCCATTCCACCGAAGTTTACGTGCCAATGGATATTAATCAGTCCCCGTTTAATGTCGGTCTACCGATTGAGTTACCCGAATTTAAGTCCGAACAGGTGCAAGATTTAGCTCAGCGACATGGACTAGCTTGGGGGACTCCAGAAATTAGGCAACTCATGACAATGGTGGGGGGTCATCCCTACCTCGTGCGATTGGCACTCTACCACATTGCCCGACAGGAGATTACACTTCCTCAACTTTTAGAGACAGCTCCTACCGATGCCGGACTTTATAACGACCATTTGCGGCGGCACTTGTGGAATTTGTCCCAGCATCCAGAATTAGCCGCAGGTTTATACAAAGTGGTGTCTGTGGATAGTCCTGTCCAGTTAGAACCCATCCAAGGATTTAAGTTGCATAGCATGGGACTGGTCTATTTGCAAGGCAATGAAGTAACGCCCCGCTGCAATTTATATCGCGAGTATTTCCGTGCTCGTCTCACACCCTTGTCCTAAACTTGCCCACAGGAGTAGCTAATGTACACCCAAATCAGAGGGGTTGATGAGTACCAAGTCGGGGGAAGCCTGCCGCTGGAAGCCCCGACCTATGTGATTAGGCAGGCTGATGCTGACCTATACCGAGGCGTAAAGGCAGGGCAGTTTTGTTATGTACTCAACTCGCGACAGATGGGCAAATCCAGCTTACGCGTGCGAACCATGCAGCGGTTGCAAGCTGAAGGAATGAGCTGTGCCGCTGTTGACCTGACAGCCATTGGTAATCAGAATATTACGTCTGAGCAATGGTATGCAGGCATCATTTATACCTTAGCGAGTAGTTTCAATCTTTTAGATCATTTTGATATCGAAACTTGGTGGGGCGATTCCCTACAGGATAGCTCTGATGGACTAGATGCCGCTGCCGTAACTTACGAATTTCTCTCCCCCGTGCAGCGCTTAAGTAAATTTATAGATCAGGTGTTGCTTCGACGAATTCCTGACAATATTGCTATTTTTGTAGACGAAATTGACAGTATTCTAACGCTCAATTTCTCAATCGATGATTTCTTTGCCCTAATCCAGTCGTGTTACAACCAGCGTGCTGAACAGCCGGAATACAATCGCCTCACCTGGATTCTCTTGGGGGTGGCAACTCCCTCTGATTTGATTCGCTCTACAAATTACACCACACCCTTTAATGGGGGTTGCGCGATCGAACTCACGGGTTTTCAATTGCACGAAGTTCAACCTTTAGCTCAAGGTTTGGTGGGCAGAGTTCCTAACTCAAATGCTGTGATTCGAGAGATATTGAATTGGACCGGTGGTCAACCGTTTTTAACGCAGAAATTGTGTAAACTCGTCCTTCAGGAGTTAGGCGTCAATGGAGGCATTCCGGCAGACAATCTGTCCATGCTAGTAGAATCACGCTTGATTGAGAATTGGGAAGCACAGGATGAGCCAGAGCACCTCAGAACGATACGCGATCGGCTTTGCCGTTGCGCTCCGCGCGATCGCATCCTTAAGAGTGGGCAACGTACAGTTAGACGGCTAGGACTGTATCAACAAATTTTGCGACAAGGGCAAGTTTTAGCCAATGATAGCCCCGAGCAAGTGGAATTACGGCTATCAGGCTTAGTTGTCAAACAGGATAGCCAGTTAAAGGTTTATAACCGAATCTACCAATCGATTTTTAATCTCGCTTGGGTTGAGGACACTTTAGCGAATCTACAATCCCGATAGTTCTGCACTAGACCAGCTTGGCAGAAATAACTATCCAGTTGAAAAAGGTTAAAAAGCTTACTAGACCTCTTGCTCTCATTCAATTTTCGCCCCCCCAGCCCCCCAATTTTGGGGGGAGCAGGAGCTTCAAAGTCCCCCAGAATTGGGGGATTTAGGGGGCATTCCAAGATTTATGCAAGAGGTCTACTGTACAAGCTTTTTAACCTCTGCTTTCTGCCTCCTCATACCAAGTTGCAGCAAGGGAGCTACTAATCTTGAGATGGGTGTGGTTATCAGTCATTGGTTGAGACGGACGCGGAGAAAAGTTTTGGACATTACCAACGGGTTTTGACCGCACCCTCTTGATATTAATGAGAAATATGAAGTGTGAAGTAGTAATCATGATTTTTTGATAAGTTTAAGGGAGAGACAAACTATTCATTATGTTGAGTCTTTATTCCCTGATAAAAAGCGAGAGAATGCTTTATGGTTACGTCGATTCAATACTCGATAGACGCTATCAAGGATGAAGCACGCCAACTCGTCAACAAGGGACTTTTGACGCGCCAGCAGCCTATTTATACTCTCTGTCAATATATTCCTGCCTGCGAATGGGTTTGCATTGAAACCGAGCTAGAGAAGAATGACTTTTTGTTACGCGATCGCCTCATTGACCTACTAGGCCGTGAAGATTGGCAAGAAGACTAGATTTTATGAATCGACTATAGTCAGGCTCATACCGAGTTGTGCTCAAACCTACTAGATAGCCAGAGCAGGGGAAGCAGGGAGAGAGCAACGACTATCTTTAACTGCAACTTGGTATCAGGCCAATGCACTGCGCAACCTAAACTCAGTATCATCTGTAAGGCTCTACCTCTTGAGTCGTAGCATCTCTCTTAGGAGGGATATGATAGGGGTCTTGCCTATGTAGATAATTTAAATTACTGCCAAAAACACCTAGCCGTTACCCTACAGAACCTCTGACTCTAAGGATTACGCTCAAGGACAGACCGAAAAAAGTTATCCCTATGCCTTCCAAGGATCACAGCAATGCTGTGCCCCTTGAGATATTGTCTGTTGTTCATTTATTTTTGCTAGTCTCTCAGTTCCCGACTTTTTCCAGATGAGTTAGGCACAAATAGAAGAGGTCGGTTGCAAGCCTTCCAGTCGTTATACTGGAATGCACGAGTTCCCCTCATCTAACTCCTACTTGAAAAATCCTTGAAGCCGCCAAATATCAATCGGGTACATACTTGACCGCAAGAGAAATAAATTACTATTGGGAAATTTTATGCCAACTGCACAAGCGACTCAAAATAATACAGAAGAACTTGATCTAAAACAGTTACTGAGAACATTGACCTCTGTTAAGAAAGGTAACTTTTCGGTACGGATGCCCATTGAGCAGACGGGCATGGCTGGGAAGATTGCCGATGCGCTCAACGATATTATTGAGCGGAATGAACGGATGGCGGCGGA
>NZ_DATNPA010000644.1:0-4029 GCF_036703385.1 Allocoleopsis sp.
TAGGGGATTCCCCAAACTTTTATATAAGGTTGAATAGCATCAATGCCGAGACAGCACTACGGCCCTGAAGCGAAAAAGCAGACAAAACGCCTTTTAGAGGCACTGCTGGCTTATGCCAATCATGAATTAGAGAATTGTGAACGGATACAGATTAAATTCAACTGGAAGACAGACAGCGAGCTCGTTGTTGAGACAAAGGTAAGATTCCTTGAAGAATTGACTGCCAAAGCTCAACCCGATGGCAAGTTAAAGAAAGAGCAAATCAAGGAAGCACTCCATCGACTTGAAAAGTTTTTGGAGATTCTGGAAGACAACCGAGCCACAACACAGGGTTCAGAAGACTGGCACTTCACCTTAAAGCTTTGGCACAGACGGTACGATAAAGAAGCCAACCTAAAGCGGTTTGATGTGGAGTGGGAACGCCGCCGACCAGAAAAGTCGAAACAAGTGACAGGTGAGGACTTAAAAGAAAGTGTGCCACATCCATCTCCACCGTGGCAAGCCTCTAAACACCCTCCAAAGTCAATACCCGTGCCAGAAGTACCAGAAGGGCCAGTTGCTCTGACTTCTATATTTTATGTCGATCGCCCTCCGATTGAATCTCGCTCCTGCCAGACAATTACCCAAGCTGGAGCGTTAATTCGCATTAAAGCACCCAGGCAGATGGGTAAAACATCACTCCTCGATCGCATTGTCGATCGCGCCGTGAACGAGGGTTATCGAACAGTCCGTCTGAACCTACTGCAAGCTGAGGGAGCAGTATTTAGCAGCCTCGATAAATTTCTGCGCTGGTTCTGTGCCTGTGTCAGCCACAAGCTAAACTTACCCTCTCAATTGGGTGATTATTGGGATGAGGATCGGGGCAGTATTGTTAATTGTACCACCTATTTTGAAGCCCATCTGTTGGAGCAAATCGACAGTCCCTTAGTCTTAGCATTGGATGAAGTCGATCGCGTTTTTCAATCTGCGGAAATCGCTCAAGGCTTTTTTCCCATGCTGAGAAGTTGGCATGAGGAAGCAAAAACAATTGATATTTGGGAACAACTGCGTTTGGTTGTAGTGCATTCTACGGAAGATTATGGGCCATTAGATATCAATCAATCGCCGTTTAATGTTGGGTTGCCGGTGGAGTTAACCGAGTTTACTCCAGAGCAGGTAAAGGATTTGGCACAGCGTCATCAACTCGATTGGCAAGAAACCCAAGTACAGCACCTCATGGCAATGGTGGGAGGGCATCCCTATCTTGTGCGGTTAGCGCTTTATAATCTTGCATACCAGGATTTAACGCTAGAGCAATTGTTGCAAGATGCTCCAACCGATGCCGGAATTTATGAAGAGCATTTGCGCCGACACTGGAGAACTCTTAAGGAAAATTCCCAACTTGCCGCAGCACTGCAACAGGTTGTAACGGCGGCTGAATCCGTGCGCTTAGAGACGATGCAGGCGTATAAGTTATATAGCATGGGGCTGATTAAACGAATTGGCGATCGCGTGACGCCACGCTGTCAGTTGTATCAGCAGTATTTTCGAGAACGCCTGAGCAATTAAAACAAGAAAATCAATGAAACTCGCAATTATAGCGGCGATCGCACCATACCTTATCTCGTGTTTAGCAACACCTGTGCTAGCTGCCAATCCCGCACAGATTCAACAGTTGCTGGATACTAAAAACTGTCCGGGATGCAATCTAGTGGGTGCAGATTTGAGTGGGAAAGATTTGTACGGTGCTAACCTGGTTGATGCTAACCTGCGCGGAGCCATTTTATCCCAAGCTAACCTGGAGCGGGCTAACTTAGTTGGCGCGGATTTGACTGGAGCCAATGTAACGAGTACAACCCTAAGGCAAGCCAACCTCATACAAGCCAAACTTTCAGGGGTCAATCTCAACAAAGCCGACACCCATAGCGCAAAATTTTCTCCAAGCATCCTGCTCAAAGATAACCTACAGAACCTACAACTTTTGCAATTATTGATAACAATCATTTGCACAATTGTCGCAACCATCTTTTTAATTCCCCAATATCTGGAAACCCAGAAATGGAGAATTTATGAGTTTATTGCCCGTGAAGTTAAAGAATTTGAGATGCGACAGGAAACCATCAACGTCATGCGAATGTTGGCTAGCAACGACCGCAATATCAAGTTATTCCCCGATGCAGAAAATTCTAAAAATAAGTTTGTCCTTGTCAAAAATCAAGGATTATGCGAGGCTTTAGATTCTCTGGAAGATGAAGGCTTAGATGAGGATATACAAAAACCTAGGAAGGCAGACCAGGCTTATATCAATGCAGCTATAAGAGACAATTTTGATAGAGTTTTAGATAATCTGGAACGATTTAACAATCTGATTGAATCTAAGGTTATAACGAAGGAAGGACTGGAAACTTATATAGATTCTTGGCTTGAAATTATCCACAACTACCCAGATTCAGAAGTTAGGAAAAAACTGTGGATGTATATTGAAAAGCGTAAATACGTTGGGGTTCAAAAGCTATTTGCTCGTTACAATCGCCCTATATGTCTACAGCCTGTTGATGACTCCCCTTTTCCTGAAGCGAATTTGGTTGTTACCAGTCAATTCACCAAGTAGGAAAGTTTATCTGGGATAAGGGATGGAGTTGATTAAACGGAAAATTGAAACAGAGCATATAGATGTAATTATATGTCAGATGACAACTACTACAAAGTTGGAGGAAGTCTAGAGTATCAGCATCCTACCTATGTTAGAAGGAAAGCTGATTCTGACCTCTATGAAGGGTTGAAGAATGGAGAGTTTTGCTATGTCTTGAACTCGCGACAGATGGGCAAGTCGAGCTTGCGGGTTCAGATGATGAAGCAGCTCAAGGAGCAAGGGTTTAAATGTGCCTCAATTGATATGACGAGGATTGGCAGCTATGTCACCCCAGCAGAGTGGTATGCGGGAGTTGTCTCGGAATTATTGAGGGGCTTCGGACTCACAAAAAAGGTGAATTTTAGTAGCTGGTGGCGGGAAAGGGAGTTATTACCCCCCTTGCAGCGCTTGAGAGAGGTTATTGAGGATGTGATACTGGTAGAATTCGACCAAAATATTGTTATTTTTTTGGATGAAATCGATAGTATTCTGAAAATCACATTCAAGGACGATTTTTTTGCCTTTATCCGCGCCTGTTATAACCAGCGTGTGGACAATTCAGAATATCTGCGTCTCACCTTTTGTCTTCTGGGAGTGGCGACGCCATCAGATCTGATTGCGGATAAACAGCGGACGCCATTTAATATTGGTCGGCCAATTGAGCTGACAGGGTTTAGGCTGAAGGAAGCTAGGTCGTCTTTAACCGAGGGATTGACACATCAGGTAGACAATCCTGAAAAGGTTGTACAAGAAGTGTTGACTTGGACGGCTGGACAACCCTTTCTTACTCAGAAATTGTGCCAGCTAGTTGTAGAGAAGTCAGATGGCAGACAGCCGAATATTGAGCAATTAGTGCAACGGTACGTAATCGACAACTGGGAAGCGCAGGATGAACCGGAGCATTTAAGGACAATTCGCGATCGCGTCCTTTCAAATGAGCAACGCGCTGGTAGATTGCTGGGACTGTATCAGCAAATCTTACAACAGGGTGAAATTGCCGCTGATGAGAGTCCCGAACAAGTGGAATTAAGGCTGAGTGGGTTGGTAGTTAAGCAGCAAGGGAGTTTAAGAGTCTATAACCGCATTTATGAGGCTGTTTTTAACAAGAATTGGGTTGAGAATGAACTAGCTAATCTAAGACCATACAGTCAAGCGATCGCTACCTGGTTAGCATCCAATCGTCAGGATGAATCACGGCTATTGCGAGGGCAGGCATTGCAGGAATCCTTGCAGTGGTCAGCCGATAAAAGCTTAAGCGTCGAGGATTATGCTTTTTTAGCCGCCAGCCAAGAATTAGCGCTGCGAGATGTGCAAAGGGATTTAGAAGCAGAACGACAAGCTGGCGCAATCTTAGCCTCTGCGAAACAGCAAGCCGATCAACTGCTCGAAGATGCCAAAGAAGGCACAAAAATAGAACG
>NZ_DATNPA010000645.1:0-12211 GCF_036703385.1 Allocoleopsis sp.
GGAATTGTTGCTCAGAGAGACTTGTATTCTGCATTCTTAGCTAAATATATTGACCCAGACACGTTCGTTCTCCAGGTGCGTCGGTTACTCAGTGATTGGCAAAGTGTGGAGCTGCGCTTGCAAGCGGCTTGGAGAACAGCAACGGAAGTGAAATCTGCAACTGGAAGGGTTATCCCTTCCTCCTTTGGTCGTTGCCCAGAGGTAGAGCGGGTCGCTGCGGAAGTCTTTGCAAAAACATCTAAGACCCAGGATGCTGTAAGCCTAAGCCGAGAGCCTGGGAGAGGACGTTCGGTCAAAGAACCTCCCGGTTTTAATGAATCTAACACTTGAAGTGTTAGATGAATGCAACCGGGAGAGTCTCAGTCAGTTAAATCCAAGAGCGGAACCACATTCGGAGATGATAACTTTGCAGCGGCAGGGGAAGACCCAAGTAGATGGGTAACCAGAAAACAAACGCGAGGAGGATTAATAATATCACCGTGACACTAGCACTTCGGTATTCAGTGCGATCGCGATACAGCCAGCGATCGACCAACCAAGCCAGTGCTAAGCCAGAAAACACCGATGAGCCCATATAGTGGTAGAGAAATATACAGCGAGTCACTTTAGCCCAAGGTAATAAATTAGCTGACCAGCCCAGTACTAAGTAGAGAGCAATCCAGGTGTAGGGAGTTGGGGCAAATTTCCAACCGATTCCTTCAATAAGGCGTTGAATCAAGAGGAACAGCAGCAAAAAAATTGCCGCCGTCGAGAGCCACCACAGAAAAGGGTTGCCTATGGCGTGGACATCATACACATATTTTTCGGCACCAGAAGGCAAGGGTGGGTAAACTGGCACTTGCTCAGTCGTATTACGAGCCGTCTGATAGAAGTAGGCAACCGGACGCCACATTAAGAGCCAGCTGTACCAGTGAGAACAGTAAGGATGGACTTTTGGGCCATCCCCAATTTTTTCGTGAAAGGTCAAAATATCATACTGCGCTTGCCAGAATCCAGGCTCTGGATTCATCTTGAGGTGAGGAATCCAAAGCAGGCTGTAGGTGAGAACTGGGATAATGGCAAAATTCCAGAAAATGTGCAGAACATTCAACTGGGTTAGGTTTTGCAGAGGCGTCACGATCAGTCGTGAATCCTGACCTTTGAGTCGGGAGTGGGATGTGAGAGGATTGCTTTCCTGTTCCCTGGCTTCTGTGGAGGGCGTTTGTGAATCGGGGCGCGAAAGTATCCTCTGTTTTTTATCGACATCGCCTGCCGGCGGGAGCAACAGCGGTGTCTTAAAAAATGCTCGCATCCACTGCATCACCCAAGCAGCAACCCAAATCATATAGACGCCCAAGAGGAACCATAACCCGTTCCACTTGATGCAGGCTGATGCTCCAAAAAAGACACCCGATAGGGCAAGATTCAACCATCGCCGGTGTTTTTGTCCCAAGGCTTTGAGAAAAAACAACTGACCCAATAATCCCAGGCTGACTAAATAGACGTTGTTCAGGGCGTAGCGAGACTCGACTAGGAACAGACCATCGGTGGCAGCAAAGAGTGCGGCAATCAAAGCAAAGCTCTTGCGTCGATTGAGTTCATAGGCCAGTGCGCCCACGACTAAGGGAATAAAGGAGCCTGTCAAGGCATTCAACCAGCGGTAACTCCAAGTAGAACGCAGCGAACCAGTCAAACCGTTGAGGTTATCTTGCCCGATGGGGAGATGAGAGCCAATCCACATGCCAATGGCAATGATGTATTGACTGAGGGGTGGATGAGCGTTGAAAAAATGCGTCCCTGTCAAGTAGTTGTTAGCAAACTTAGCATAATAGACCTCATCAAAGACCAACGTATTAAATCGACCCAATCCCCAAAAGCGCAAGGCAGCTGAGAAGACAAGGATGGCGGTCATGCCGATGCCAAACCAAGGGATAGACGAGTTGGATAGCTTTTTAGACCAAGTCATAAAATCATGCTTTTTAGCTCAAAGCTGTTAAAGGAAATGTGTCGCCTCATTCCAAACGTTTCTCACTTAGACCTTAATCTTGGGTTCAGAGTGTGTCGGACTACAGCCATGAGTGATCGTGAAATCAATCAGTTGAGTCATCGTGAAATCGATTCGAGTCCCGATCCGTCTGGTCAACCGCCACCAACCGGGTGGCAGGGTATAATTGCCCACTTCTTCAAGTTTCACGAATACCGGACAGATATCCGCACTGAAGTCTTGGCGGGTGTTACCACCTTTATGACAATGGCATATATTCTGGCAGTTAATCCGAGCATTTTGTCGAATGCCATTTTTTTGCAACAGCCACAGGATTTGTTCGGGGAACTGAATCATTGGGCTTTTGGATTCTAAGCTTGAGAGTGTTGGCAAAGCTTGGAGATTTAGGGAATGAACATTAGGGTAATGAGCTTCAATTTGCGCTATGACAAGCCTGACCCTGATAACCATGCCTGGAAGGTGCGAAAACAGGCCGTGGCAGCGCTGATTACCCATTATTCACCCGATATTATTGGCACCCAAGAGGGACAAGCCCACCAGTTGTTGGACTTACATCGGTTGCTGCCAAACTATCAGAGTGTTGGGAGCGATCGCACGGGAACCGATACGGGTGAGTATTGTGCTATCTTCTACCGAACTGAGCGGCTGAGGTGCCTAAGGACGCAAGATTTTGTTTTGAGCGATACCCCAGAAATTCCAGGGAGTATTAGCCCCGCTTGGGGCAATCCCATCCCGCGCATGGCTAGCTGGGCTGTATTTGCCGTTGTGGGGGAAGCCAGAACGGTAACTCTTTTGAATACTCATCTCGACTACAAAAGTACTCAGGCACGAGAATTAGGGGTAAAGCTGATACGCGATCGCCTTTGTCAGTACGTAGAGAGCGATCGCATCGGTGGTTTAGACTTGGCTGAGTCTTATCTGTTCCTCACGGGTGACTTTAATGCTGATCCGGGTACGGTTCCCAGGGAGATGTTGAAATCTCCTTTATCCAATGGCGTCACCCTGCACGACGCCTTGAAGGATATTGCATTAGAGCATCAACTCAGCTTTCACGACTTCACGGGACAAGCCTTTGCTGCGATTGATACGATTTACTATGACAGCCGCGTCAGTTTGCAAAATGTATTAATTGATACTCAGCAATGGCTGGGAATTTGGCCTTCCGATCACTTTCCGGTAGTCGCCGATTTTGTCGATACAGGACTCAACGCTGACATACAGAGGAATAATAGGGATTGAAGGGATGAGAGCAGATTTACAAAAACTGTTCTCCCACCCTTGCGCCCATAACCCTGATTTTTAGGTCAGTGAGGTCATCAACACAGTCCCATGAAGGAATCCATCAGTAAGCTTCCTCGCCAGCTCAGTATTGGGTTAATCTTCCCGATTCTTTTTCTCAATGGCTGGCTTCTGCTTCTGTTGGTTCAGATGCTACAGCCTTTGCCTAGCATTTTAATCACAGCTACCCTAATCGCATTTTTGCTCGATTATCCCATTCGGTTTCTCCACGAGCGCGGAATCAATCGAGGCATAGCTATGGGAGTAGTAGTCCTATTATTTCTGATGATTTTAGTCACTTTAGGACTGTTCTTGGTGCCCATTATTCTGCAACAGGCCAATGAATTGTTAACTCGGCTACCCGATTGGCTAAAATCGGGTCAACAGCAACTGCAAAGCCTGGAAAATTGGGCGATCGCTCAACAGTTACCGATTGATTTGAGTAGCACGTATAGTCAGATCATTGAACGAATAACGAGCCTACTGCGTTCCCTTACCAGTCAAGTGTTCAGTTTGATCTTTAATACGATTGGCAGCCTCGTCAATGTTTTCTTGACACTGGTTTTTTCTTTTTTCCTCGTTTGGAGAGGGGAACGATTGTGGAATGGCATCCTCAGCTGGTTTCCTGATCAGTGGGATCAACTCATCCGTCAAGCCCTGCCATACAATTTCGAGCGGTTTATTGCCGGTCAAGTCATTCTGGCAGTGATCATCAGTATTGCTCAGACAACCGCTCAGTTGATTTTAGGTGTACCTTTAGCTCAACTCTTTGGCTTTGGTATTGGAGCAGCTAGCCTGATTCCCTTTGGTGGCACCACGAGTATTGTGATCGTGAGCTTGCTCCTGGCACTGAATAACTTTTGGTTAGGGGTTAAAGTTTTAGTCGTGGCGATCGTGATTAATCAAATCGTCGAGAATGTTTTGGGGCCGCGCATTGTTGGCGAACTAACTGGATTGAATCCAGTATGGATGCTGATTTCGCTGGATATTGGTGTTAAGACGGGAGGAGTTCTAGGGTTGCTGGTAGCTGTGCCGATCGCGAGTTTTATTAAAGTAACGTTTGATACTATTCGGTCTTCTCCACTCACGATCCAAGTTGTACCCAGTACAGCAGAAATTCCTGCCAGCCCTGAAGACAAGAAGCAAGCTAAAAAATCAACCAGTGCAAAAGAAGTGCTATAGGAGGTGTTGGGTAGTACCCATACTAGTGCAGCGTAGCAGAAATAAATGACCCGCTTGCCAATCTGCCCTAATCCTATAAACACTTGACAATGAGATAAGTATAGTCGCAGATAAATCCGATAAAAATGGCAAGACCCACACAAGCTCACATGTCTCGAACGATAGGTAAGAACAAGCCTGACGCCTTTAAAGATCTGACAAAACGCCAGGTCGAGTACTACATGGGCGCAAAGCTGATTGAGGTTGGAGTTAACCCGAACTCAGCCATTTATCGATGGTCGTTAGAAACTAAGGGTAACAACGAAATTTGGACTTACAGTGCATACTGGGGCGATTCCAAAGAGCAATTGCTCAAACAAGAGCAGAGTTCGGCAGATAATGCATAGCAGGAATTAAGGAACTGTAATTTAATAGCAATCTGTAAGGGCATGGCCATGCCCCTACATAGGAAATTGGAAGTTAATAAATCCTCAATCCTGAGCTACTGGGTGAGCGGTAACGATTCGCTTCTAGATAGCTGGGCTGAACGCGATCGCACGTTTGCCACAATAAAATTAAGTTGACAGCGCTACTCTGTTGGGCATCATGTATCAAGCAGACCCACCTCTCGACCCGAAAAAAGTTTTGCCCACGATGTACGATCTTCCCAGCGAAGACCCAGAGGAGCCTGGTTTGCCTGACGAATACCATCTACTACAGCCCCAACTTTTGGCGTATACCTTCCGTCCTGCCAACTATCCAGAAGACGAAATCTTTGTTGCCAGCGATTTAAATCTTTACTACAACGTTCGTCATCCTCTTTGGTATAAACGCCCCGACTGGTTTGCAGTTGTAGGCGTACCGAGGTTGTATGAGCAACGGGAACTGCGCCTAAGCTACGTAGTTTGGCAAGAAGGGGTTAATCCCTTCGTCGTCGTCGAACTGCTCTCACCGGGAACTGAAAAAGAAGACTTGGGACAAACGTTGCGGGAAGTCAATCAACCCCCAACAAAATGGGAAGTTTACGAACGAATTTTGCGGGTTCCCTATTTCATTGTGTTTGACCGTTACACCGACCAGTTAAGAGTGTTTCAGTTAACGGGAAGTAGCTACACCGAGTTAGAACTAAGTGAGCCGCGAGTGTGGATGAATGATATTCAGCTTGGTTTGGGGATGTGGCAAGGTGTTTATCAGGGAATTGAGCGCCTCTGGTTGCGTTGGTATGATGCAGACGGTAACTGGATTCTTATCCCTGAAGAGCGAGAAAGACAACGGGCTGAACAAGAAAGTCAAATGCTTGAACGAGAAAGGCGACGAGTAGAAAGATTGGCAGAACAGTTGCGATCGCTCGGCGTTGAACCGGAGTTGGAGGATGAGGTTTAGGGGGTGGGGGGAAGGTGCGATCGCTGGTAGGGGCATAGCATTGCTATGCCCTTATGGAGAATTTGTTAAGTCCTGAATCAGTTGGTTAGGAGTCAGGATTCGAGGAGTTGTCACTGGGAAATCTTGCGGGTTGCGGGTAACAATGGCATCTAGTTGATTCACTATAGCAGTGCTGTATTGAATTGCATCTTCAAAATCCCTAAAGTTGGAGGTTAATGCCATCCTTATGACTGCCTCATTAACTGTAGCAATTTGGCAGTATGTGGCTAACCAATTGATAAAATCAGTTGTCCATTCTCGACCTCTTGACCTACGGATAATGTAATAAAGGTCACCAAAGGTTGATGCTGAGATATAACCTTCAATTTTACCTTGCTCAACCAGTAATAATACTTGTTGACTTGCCTCAAAATGAGGCTGACGCTCAAGGGCAACGTCCACAATAATATTGGTATCGAGAAGTACTGTCACAAGTTATGTTTTTCCTTTAATGCTTCCCATCTCCCCTCATCTGGGTCAAAGTCTGGCGGAACAGGTGGGGCATTTTCTAGTAATTCTCTGAGTGATTTTACCTGAGATTTTCTCTTCGGTACTTCAGGCTGTGACTCGGAATCGATCACTGTGGAACTAGCAACCGTCTCAACTACCTGCAAGACAATTACCTCTACTTCTCCTGGTGGCATCTTAACAGGTTGGGCAATCACTAAGTTACCTGCTGCATCGATTGTTCCCTTGAGTTTGTAAGCTTGCATATTATTTCTCCTATGTAGCTAGGTGAGGTGCGTTACCTTTAGTTAACACAACCTACGATTTGCTTTAACTTAGCGAGTCTTGGTTTAAAAATAACCTCACGCGCTTAGCGATCGCTTTTATTGATATAGAGGTTGATGCGATCGCTCGGCGTTGAACCCGATCTGGATTTGGAGGTTTAGGGGGGTTGAGGGGAAGGTGCGATCGCTGGTAGGGGCATACAATATTATTTATTACTAACCATTCCATTTGACAAAAGATTCATAGGAATCATAATCTTCATCAGTATAGAACCACCCCTTGCTAGCTCTAATCGTTGATTCAGTGTACTCTTCACCCTCTAGAAGTAAATCATGATACTCATTGTTAATTTCCTGTTTATCACATTCCTCTAAATCAATATCATAATTATTATCAAATTTTTCGGAAGAATTATCTTCATCATAATCTTTCCGTTTATTAAAATAAATTATTTTACTTGAGCCAACTCCATTGTGATTTGATAAAGAAGGAGAATAACTTCCGTAAGAATCAGTGTGTAACTCCGATGAAGTGCTAAGAGCTTCTATCTCCTTCGAGATAGATTGTGTTACATTTTGACATTCCTGATAAATTTTCAAGCGCTGACGATAGGCATTGAAGTACTTAGGATTAAGATGAATCACCCGCTCCAAATCTTCAATTGCCCCTATGTAATCTCCAATCTCAGCCTTGGTTATTCCTCTGTCGTAGTAAGCATGAGTATTCGTAGAGTCAATATGTAGTGCTTGAGTCCAAGCCTCAATCGCTTTCTGCATATTCCCTTGTCGGCGATAGTCAACTCCTAAGTTAAAATAACTCGCAAAGCTTTTAGATTTATGTCCTACTTGATGCAGTTTCACTCCCAATGCCCTCACTTAAAATACTTTGTCATTAGTACCCAAATTTCCTTGATGCCAAAGATAGATGTTTACACCAGTCTTCAGATGTCAGAAAAAATTTTATAGGCACTCTCATAGCAAGAACATAAAGTGCCTATCAAACCAGAGAGTTAGTAAACAGATTGACTTACGCTCTCTTAAAACGAATTGCTGGGTCGAAGAATAATCAATTGATGACGAGCGCGAGAAGCACCCACATATAACAGTTTTCTGAGATAATTGCTATTATTTATCTCAGTTTCAACCAGAATGACAACTGGACTTTCAAGCCCTTTGAAACGACCAATTGTGTTGCAAATAATTTCATTATTACTAGTATCAGGAACGGCTTTTATTCGGAACTGTCCTACAACCTGGTTCTGAAGTGCTTGTTTCTGCTTCGCTGTTAGAATCACAATGTCCTTCGTAGCAACATTTTCTTGAACAACCAGACGGTGGAGAAGACGGCTGAGAGTACTCTTCAACAGAGCATTGTTGTTGCTTGGATAGGAAACAATTTCTACGTCCTTTCCTTCAGGGCCGAGAGCTATGGTTGAATCCTTTCCAGTGTAAAACTGGAGAACGTAGGAGTGTATCTTCTGAGTATTGCGACAGTTTTTAGTCAGGGAAAAAGGGGCTTCCTCCAGTGGAGGTTGCCAGCCTTTCCCGAAGATGTTCTGATTACTATCGTGAAAGAAATAAAAGATGCCATTATCCGGCTCGTTCAGCAATAACTTAAGTGCCACCCACCAGTTTTCAGGAAAATCCTGCCCTTCATCTACAATCACTGCATCCACACGCCAGTTAAGCTGGTCAGCAGCTTCTATCAGCAGATTGGGATAAATTTCATTGAAGCGTTTGTCTTCAGGGATATTGTTATCTGGTGCTGCCAGCCCAGCTTGATGAAACAGTTTCTCACAGAGCGCATGAAAGCTGTAAACGTGCAGATTTTGTTTCCAGCCAAGGCGCTGACGTAAGAACTGAGCTAAACCTCTGTTGTAACAGGTTAGTAAGACGTTGAATCCCTGCTTGTGCAGGCGGCGAGCTTTCTCAAGCGCTAATAAAGTTTTGCCTGAACCCGCACAACCACTGATAGCCACGCGCCGATGACTTGCCAGGAAATCCAGTATGCCAATTTGTTGCTCAGTTAGATGCCTGAACTCCTGCTCGTTCTCGGCGAAAGGCAGCAGTACTGGGGCAGTTATCGATGGTCTGAGAATTTTGACCAGTTCTTGAACACCTCTGGCATCAAAATTGCCTTGAGGTGGATTTTGACCGTGCCAGTAATTCAGGACAGATTGTACCCAACCTGTTAAATCATTCAACTGGGTACCATCTAATATGATTTCGTGATGGGCGTGTGGAGGTAGCCAACCATTAACTTCGATATCAGGAAATGCGACTGCGTAATCCAGTGGAATCCAACGGTTCCTCCAGTACGGCAGCTCCTTAAGGCGATAGAGCAGATTGTACTTGCTGTCGCACACTTGTTTGAACGGGTCTTTTATCGAGTTGTTGTTGCTCAACCACTTTTCTGTTGTACCGTTGTAGCTAATGCTGCCCCCTTTGACTTCTAGTACTAAGATGCCTAGCTTGGGACAAGCAATAACAAAATCAGCTTCGCCATCCGTGGCACCATTACGTAGGTTCCTTACTTGCCAGCGAACCTGATGAAAAACGGTGAAATCGTCAGATAGCTGTTCCTTGAATGCCTTGTATAAACGCCTTTCAGCAGGACTTTTGACATCATCAGGCAGGTGATCGGGGAACATCTTTGCCATAACGCACCTTAGTTTTATATGGGTTAGTTACACAGCCCTAACTGACAATCTCAGAGGACTTACTTATAGAGTTCCCAGAAATGTAGACTGAGGAACAGTCTTGAAGAAAAGCTCAATCGACCTGTAAAGGTTACTATGCGGGAATTTAAGAATTTTGTTCAGTACGAAGCCTCTTCATCCACGTATAGGATAATGCGATCGCACCTCCACTTTTTGGCACAATGCGATCGCCTCTGTGGTCAGTTGTCAAAACTTGATGGGCACTCTACCAGCCAAGTCATAACCAAAAGCGATCGCTAAAATATAGCAACGACCCAAAGCGGAGGCAAGAGCAGCATGGTACAACAATTGCCAACTGATACCACGCCAGCCATCATCTACCCTGACAGCGACGGTCAACCAATGGCAGATAACACAAAACAATTTCGCTGGATTGTTGTTATTAAGGAAAACTTAGAACTCTTGTTTTCCAATAACCCTGATGTGTTTGTCGCAGGCGATTTGCTCTGGTATCCCGTCGAAGGAGATAATAAGCTTCGCCAAGCACCCGATGCAATGGTTGTCTTCGGTAGACCAAAAGGAGACAGAGGTTCTTACAAGCAATGGGAAGAAAACAACATTCCTCCACAAGTTGTCTTTGAAATCCTCTCCCCTGGCAATCGCCTCAAAGCAATGGCTCAGAAATACAAGTTCTATGAACGTTATGGTGTAGAGGAATATTACGTTTATGACCCAGACGAAGTAGATTTGATTGGCTGGCTGCGCTCTGGACAAGAATTAGATGTTATTGAAGAGATGAACGGTTGGGTTAGTCCCCGTCTAGGGATAAGGTTTCAGCTAACATCTGAAAACCTAGAAATTTCTTCACCCTCAGGAGAACGCTTCCTATCCTTTGTTGAACTGGCTCAACTGAGGGAACAAGAACGCCAACGCGCCGAACAAGAACACCAACGCGCCGAACAGGAATACCAACGTGCCGAACAGGAACGCCAACGTGCAGATGAAGCGCTGACTCAGTTGGAACAGGAAAAACAGCGCTATCAAGCTTTAGAGGCACTCCTGCGAGAACGCGGAATTGACCCAAATCAGTAGATCTCTTGCTCTCATTCAACTTTCGCCCCCCACTCCCCCCAAAATTGAGGGAGAATATATTCAAAGTCCCCCAGAATTGGGGGATTTAGGGGGCATTCCAGATTTATGCAACACGTCTAGTTGTGAAGTTCCAGCACTCCTCAAGCGCTGAAATACTTCGCCACTGGGTGATAAGTGATAATCGCCGTTGTAGACTGTTCAGGATATAGCTGTTCGCTTTCATCCATGTAGAGATTGATGCGATCGCTCCCCAACAACTCCAACTGCTTATACTGGTCTTGAATATTCGGACAAGCCGGATAGCCAAAACTATACCGAGAACCCCGATATCGTTGAGCCAACATATCCCGAATATTATCCGGTTCCTCATTCCCAAATCCTAACTCCCGACGAATCCGAGCGTGCGTCCACTCCGCCAACGCCTCCGCTGTCTGCACCGCTAACCCGTGGAAATATAAATAATCCTTGTACTGATTCGAGTCAAACAACTTCTTCGCATATTCTGTCGCCACCTCCCCAACCGTCACCGCTTGCATCGGGAACACATCAATAATCCCAGACTCCTTTGGCGCATAAAAATCCGCAAGGCACAGACGCCGCAAAGAACGCTGCCGAGGGAAATTGAAGGTTGCGACAACTCCCTCTTCTCCCCCCCTTGCTAAGGGGGGGTTGGGGGGGGTATCCGGATTGTAAATATACAGTGTATTCCCCTCAGCCTGACAAGGAAAATAACCATAAATCACCTGAGGATGCAACAACTTCTCCTCAACAATGCGCCGCTTCCAATCCTCTAGAACTGGATAAACCTTCTCTTGCAAAAACGCATCATACTCTTCCCGCGATTGTTCTTTCGGCTTGCGGAACTGCCATTGTCCAGCAATCAAAGCTTGCAAATCCAGATACCCAAATATCTCTTCTAAGGAGATATCCTCTGGTTGTAATAACTTAGTTCCCCAGAACGGAGGAGTAGGGCGTTCAATATCTATCGCAACAGCCTCTGAACGCTTGGTATCCACCTCTCTTGTGGGGTGGGCATCCTGCCCGCCATCTTCTACACTCTCCTTGAGTGGCAGCGTTGACGCCTGCTCCACAACAGGTGTATGCCCATTTCCTTCTACTTCATCCAAAAATCCTTTTAAATCCTCCCAATTTCCTGCCGCTTTAGCAGGCATCAACTTATCCATGAAGTGCAGGTCAGAAAAGGCATCTTTGCCATAAATAACCTTACCTTTGTAGGTATTTTGGCAATCTTCATGGACAAATTTTGGTGTCAGTGCTGCACCACCTAAAATCACGGGGACAGTAATTCCTCGTTCGTTAAAGGTTTGCAAATTCTCTTTCATAAAAGCCGTAGATTTCACCAGCAATCCACTCATCGCGATACAATCAGCTTTGTGCTGTTCGTAGGCATCAATAATGTTATCGACAGGTTGCTTAATTCCCAAATTAATCACCTGGTAGCCGTTGTTAGAAAGGATGATATCGACTAAGTTTTTTCCTATGTCGTGAACATCCCCTTTCACGGTTGCAATAATCACTTTACCTTTTGCATTATTACCACTATCTGCTTTGTCCATAAATGGCTCTAAATACGCCACGGCGGCTTTCATGGTTTCCGCCGATTGCAACACAAAAGGAAGTTGCATTTGTCCAGAACCGAAGAGTTCACCAACAACTTTCATCCCATCCAGGAGAAAAGTATTGATAATTTCGAGGGGTGGATACTTTTCTAATGCCTTAGCGAGTTGTTCTTCCAAGCCAATCCGTTCGCCATCAATAATGTGGCGCTTGAGGCGTTCTTCGACGGGGAGGCTTTCGTCTTGGGAGCGATCGCGTTTTGTCGTTTTCCCTTCAAACAGCGTGGTAAGCTCTGCCAAGGGGTC
>NZ_DATNPA010000646.1:0-2980 GCF_036703385.1 Allocoleopsis sp.
CTAACCGCTATGTATTTACAAAAATGGCATACTCCCCAAAAATCGAAGAGGTGAAGCAACAAAACTTGAATCCGAGTCCGCTTATGACCTCTGAAAGAGGTTTTGATAGGCTTGCCAAACCTTGCTGATGAAACGGCTTAGTTGCTGATGAGCCTCCGAACTCTTATCAGCTTTGGCATCTAGTTGTCCTAACAAAGGGATAACTTCAGTATCTAACGCGGGTTTAAATAGACTAGCAGGCCATAGCAAATCGGACCCCGATCGCAAATCGTACACGGTCAGCTGTTCAGGTGATGGTACAGATAGCTGCTCGTTGCCAGCCATAGGTACCGCTAGCATCACAGGACGTACCCAACAAACTTGCCGTGGGATCGCAACTTCAATAACTTCGGCGTATAAGCGAGTACTCTCATGCTCTAAACAAACGATCTGGTGAGGTTGAAATGTGTAGACCAAACCGATTGATACTTGCTTCACGCAAAAAAACACTTAGTTGAATTGATTCCTCTATTGTAAACCGTCCGGAGTCTCTTGCATAACTCCCGAAAAGCCCCCTAAATCTCCTAAAGGACTCTTTGGGGAGTAGGGGCGAAAATCGACTTTTGCAAGAGACCTCTACGACAGCGCAAACATAGAGTGTCCACTGGCTCAACTCCTTTGTCACCCTTAAATTGAGTCCATTAGTTGAGAGTATTCACAGTGACCAGTGACCAGTTGTCAGTTACGAGCAATCAGCACATCGGGTAGAAATTTCCGCCTGAAGCCTTGGTCGCTGCTCACTGCTCACTGTTCACTGCTCACTGCTCACTGGCCTAGGCTTGGCAATTAATTTGGAAAATCAACAATAATTAAAGTTATTTCCCGAGCATTCAGTTGATGAATTTCTCGATCGCGATTGACTTTCTCCAGGATTCCGATCCCATTTTGGGACAACTTATTCAGCAAATTGGTTCGTGTCAGCTACACCAGAATGAACTGGAGGGAGACTTGTTCTTTTGCCTATCCCGGTCAATTCTCCACCAACAACTTTCTACCAAGGTGGCTAAAGTCATCCACGAAAGGTTTCTCCAGCTTTACCCGGATACTCAGTTCCCTTCGGCACAAGATGTCCTCGAAACGCCGGATGAAGTCCTCCGCCGAGTGGGCATTTCACGCCCGAAAATCTCTTACCTGAAAGACTTGGCACGTCATGCGATCGCCGGATTGCCTACCCTTGAGGAGTTGGAAGTCATGGACGATGAGGCGATTATCAAGACTCTAACGCGAGTCAAAGGTATCGGATGCTGGACTGTTCAGATGCTCCTGATTTTCCGTCTTAAGCGGTGGGATGTCTTGCCTGTGGATGACTTGGGTGTACGTGCAGGCATAAGGAAACTCTACAATCTTGAGGCACTTCCCGATCGCAAGACTACAGAACGTTTTGGACAAAAGTGGACGCCCTATTGCAGCATTGCGTCGTGGTACTTGTGGCGCAGTTTGGAACTCAAGCCAGTTTGAGGACTGCTGCGAAAAGGAGGGAAGATGCGATCGCTTCTACTGTTCATTATTGAATAGATTAAACCTTGCCGTAGGTTAGGTTTTCTGAGATTAACGCAATTTACGGCAAGGAGCGATCGCACTCAATGATCAGCCGTTACTGTTGTCTCATCAAATACGACCTCGAACTCGGATGCTGGCATCCACTTTCCCAGAAATCGCTTATGATTTTCTGCTTCGGTGCGGCTATAGAAGCGAGCTACTGTATAGTGTTGAGCGTTTGGTAAGAGTCTCACCAGTGTCCAAGGGTAATTCTGCTGATTCCAGATGCGATCGCCTTGGGCATAGCAAAGCTGATCGCTTTTAGCCGGAGAACTTTGCACAGATGTGCCAGGGTGCGTTTCTACAATCCGACCACAGCCCCGATGCTCCAAGATAGAGTGAATCTGTGATAGAAGTTGCTCTCGCTGTGGGCTGCCATCGTTGGGTAATAAGCTCCAGTCACCAACGGGCGCGGGTAGCCAAGCCAGGGTATAGGAAACGGTATCTTTGCGAAAGTGCCAAGACAAGCGCTGTGTGTGCTTACGGCACTGGAAACCGTCGGCTCTTAAAGCCGCAACAATCCTGTCCGCGTCAGCTTTGAGGCGAAGCCATTGAGAATGTTTCATTGCTATTATTAGTGTGATTATTTGTTACAGAGGAGCGATCGCATATACTCGCCAAAGTAGCGATCGCTCGTTACTCATGGAAGACTTAAAACGGTACGAGCTAGTGATTTCCTGATAATCGTCTAGGCGTCACCTCCTTAATCTACTCATCCACGATGAATTTCAGTCCACTTCAGTGGACTTGAGCTATTAGCCAGGAGTTTTAACTCTTGGCGGACTTGCCTGGTATGAGAAACTACCCATAGGGAGACTGGGAAACGGGAAGTAATGGGACTTCTCATAAGCGTTTCCCCGTCAATTTTTATGGCGGCTAACAGGAAAAGTTTTCCTATTGCTAGGTAAAATGGTAAACGATAAAAATCAGAATAGCAACCCTAACTTGCCAACTCTTAAGCAGGTACGTGAACGACTAGGAATGACTCAGGAGCAATTCGCTCAGGAAATAGGGATTACCAGCCGGACAATTAGAAATCATGAAACAGGCGCAAACCAACTGAAGCTTTCTCTAGGGCAATTCAAACGATTGAAAGAACTCCTAGAACAAGCCGGAATGTCGATCGATGACTTACCTGACGACATTGACTGAGAAACCATCAACTAATCGCTAGGTAAGATGGCAAAGGATAGAAACTCATATAGCAACCCTAACTTGCTAAGTCTCAAGCAAGTACGTGAGCGTTTAGGGATGACTCAAGAAGAATTCGCTAGCGAATTGGGAATAACCCGCAAGACGCTTGGTAATCATGAGAGAGGCGCACATCAACTGAAGCTTTCTTTAGGACAAATCAAACTATTGAAAGAACTCTTAGAACAAGCTGGAATGTCGATCAATGACT
>NZ_DATNPA010000647.1:0-3292 GCF_036703385.1 Allocoleopsis sp.
AAGTGAAAACGATCATCTGGAAATCCAAAATGGTGATTGTCAAAGCGATCGTGGACATGAAGTCCCGGTAGATGGTGGCGGCGATCGTAGTCACGCGCGACCACAGAAATTTGACTGAGAGGGAAGCCTGCATCTCTTAAGTCGTTTAGTGCAGCTTCTGCCTCTGGACGATGGGAAAATACCCCAATTGCCCGATGATGCCGGCCCAGAGGACGCTCGGCATTGGGATGATCGTAGACGCCCCAATCCTCAATCCCGCGATGGTGAAGGATGGCTTCGGCATGACGAATCTCATCGTCCGTGCCTTCAACGATGATCAGATAATGTCCTCGTGCAATTCGGTCGTGATAAGCTCTAGCTCGCTCTTCAGGAATCCCTAAACCGACCAATGCGCCCAGCAGACCCCCGGTAACGGCTCCGATTGCACCGCCTGCCAAGGTCGTTGCGATCGCGGTTGCCGCAGCTCCGGCAAGCATAACTGGGCCTATCCCCGGAATCGCTAAGGTACCTAATCCGACTAATAAGCCAGTGAGTCCGCCCAATGTCCCACCAGCGATCGCACCCGTTGTAGCGCCTTCATCAGCTTTATTACCTTCGCTGCGGTCGCGAACATCATCACGAACATCAGCACCAGCAATATTATCCCGACTATCTGCATCTTGCGTGATTACAGAAACTTTATCCATCGGGAAATTAGAATCTCTAAGTTCCCGAAGTGCTAATTCTGCATCTTGACGTTTTGAAAAAACACCTACGGCTCTCCTGTCCTGTCTTAAAGCCATTTTGTCTTCTCTCCTAAGAAAGATTATTATTAAATTCCAGCACCTTAAATGCTTGTGTTATTCCGTGCTGATAAATCTATTCAGTCATTTTTCGATAAAAGAGTCATCAATCCCTAGAAATAACCTTTATTTCTATCAGTAGGATGGTGAATAATTTGGCTTTTTATAATAAAGATTATTTTTCTCACATTTTTAATATTGCTTAATATAAATTATACCTATTAATATAGCTTTGGCAAAAGCTACCATATATATTTTTACTTTTACATTTTAGGCTCATATTAAAAAGTAAATTGAATGAATGCGAGAATTATTGTCTTGAGTTAAACATAGCTTATACCAAGTTGCGTTCTAATCCGTAACCTTGATAAAGGGGGTGGGGAGTAGGGAGTAGGGAGTGAAAATTTCTTGCGTTACATCATTGACGACAACTTTGTATTAATCGATACAAACAGTACAAAGAGTCAGGTGTCAACTATAAAATTAAGGGGAGAAGCGAATATTTTTTGGCCTACTCCCCTTAAAATCACCGAAATAAATTGTCTTCCTATTGATTTTTCAAGCAATTGGAGGATTCCAAGTTTCACTGAGCTGAGCTGGAATTCTTAGGCTGTGTCTGATTTTGACTTTGTCCTGTTGAAGTTTCATTGGTCGTGTCTGATGATTCCGTTTTAGTCCTAGCACTAGGAATGTCGGTTCGGGATGGAGTTTGTGAGGATTGATTCGTTTTGTTTGGTTCTGTAGTTGTGGAAGGACTCGTTGAACTATTGGGTTGGATAGAACGCGGATTCGTGATTAGCGGCTGATTCTGGGTTGGCGTAGGTGTAGTTGGAGATGATGTGTTTTGTGGAGAGGATGCTGGTTGTTGCCCAGAATTAGGAACAATTATCTTAATATCTGGCTGCCTTTGTTGAGAACCTGCCGCAGGTTGTTGGTTAGTAGAGGGAGCTGATTGAGTTCTTTCAGTTGTTTTTTCAATAATTTTTGTTTCTCTGTTTTGTTGTTGAGGAGTGCTGGGTACAGGCACGAGTACGGGTGTTGGTGACTCCTCTCTTTGGTTAAAGTAGAATATTGCACCAACAACTAAGCCTACTAAAGAAGTGAGAAGAAAACCTAGTATCAATCCACGAGCGGCACTATTTTCAGCACGAACGTCCTGGTGTTCGTTTTCAACGCTGCGTTCGGCAGCGCGACCATGAACATAACCATCTTCGTAGGAAACAGACTCAGGATTAACGCTTTCCACATGTGTATTAAGGTTGCGCCCATTCTGCAAATGGGTGCTTGAATTTTGAGCCGTATGGTTGTGCTGATTTTCCATTTTTTTGCTTAAAATAAGTATTGGTGAGAAATTAAAATTTGGTAAATGTCAAAACTATTCTCCAAAAAGTAGAAGCCAAAAGTTAATCAACATAGATGGGAGTTTCTCAGCTTATGGTATTGGCAGCCCACAGAGAGTCTCAGCCTTTTCGAGCTTAAGCCTTGCTGATAGAGTTATGGGCTCGGATACAGGTTCAGCTAGTGCTTGCTGCTGAGGGAGTACCACTCCTGCCTTCGTATGTCTTTAGGGCTGTTGAGACGAATTAGTGGTAGAAATAGGAGCCCTTTGTCCTGGTGATGTAGAGTTCCCACCGGAGTGACTGACTAAAAAGATACTGCCTCCCAGAAAACCTGCGATCGCCGTGATCGCAATCCCTATGAGCAAGCCATTAACCCCATTCGTATTCTCACGAATACTACGGTTTTCCTGCTGGATATCCTGCTCATCGGTTCGACCGTGAATATAACCATCACGGTACGCGAGTCTATTCAGTCTGCCCATACCATTCTTCTGATGCTCCGGTATCTGAGTTTTATCTGTGTTCATGGGATTAAACCTCGTTCTTGAAGGAACTTTTTTGGCTTTTTTGGAGAGTGGAACCCTGCTCAGTTTGACTCAACCTGCTAGTCAGCAGCTTTCTTCAGTTCTTGAGAGATATAAGGATTGAACTTTTTTGCCCTGTAAAGCCAAGATATCCCTTTCAAGTACACGAATTGCTCTATCTTGAAAAAGATTGTTGCCTCCCTCAAAAGATTGACTTTTTTCTGAAGTTTTGAGCCTGATACCAACTTGCAGTCCAACCAATACAGTTGAAAACTGCATCAGAAAAGCGTCCAATGAACGAATCGACGCATCTCGGCAAATCGCCCAAACCCTATATTTTTCGTTGAGATGCGTCGATGCCTTACAGGACAAGACTTTGAGGGCTGTGTTTGGCTCAATTTTTAGGAGGATATGGTAAGATTTTCAGAGATGCGTCGATTTGGTGGCTGAAACCCATACTGGGTAAAGCTCCCTGAACGAACTCTTCCCACTCGCTGGGAAAACAACTTGAATGGAAACCAAAGTCTTTCCGCGCAATGTCCCCATGGACATGCTTCCCACTCGCTGGGAAAACAACTTGAATGGAAACAATCATGGAACAATCCTAATGTGTACCCAAATAAAACTTCCCACTCGCTGGGAAAAC
>NZ_DATNPA010000648.1:0-3497 GCF_036703385.1 Allocoleopsis sp.
TGAGCAATATCGCCAAACGTCAATGCAACAAAGAGCCGAATGGCTGAATAAAGCCGCCCAGATTCTGGAGCGAGACAAGGTTAACTTCGGTAAGATCATGACCACTGAAATGGGGAAAACCCTGAAAAGTGCGATCGCTGAAACCGAAAAATGCGCCTCAGTTTGCCGCTACTACGCCGAACATGCGGCTGACTTTCTCGCTGACGTTACCGTATCGACAGATGCCAGCAAGAGCTGTGTGCGTTATCAACCCTTGGGGCTGATTCTCGCAGTAATGCCCTGGAATTTCCCATTCTGGCAGGTTTTCCGCTTTGCAGCACCCGCCCTCATGGCGGGAAATGTCGGCTTACTCAAACACGCGTCAAATGTCCCACAATGCGCTTTAGCGATCGAACAAATCTTCCGAGAAGCAGGATTTCCTGAAGGCGCGTTTCAAACTTTATTAGTTGGTGCAGACCAAGTGGCTTCGATTATTAACGATGCGCGAGTAAAAGCGGCAACCTTAACGGGTAGTGAGTTCGCCGGGGCAAGTCTAGCCGCAGCAGCAGGTACGCAAATTAAGAAAACGGTATTAGAACTGGGTGGAAGTGACCCCTTTATCGTCCTAGAAAGTGCTGATATAGAAGCGGCGGCGGCAACAGCTGTTACGGCACGGATGCTCAATACCGGTCAATCTTGTATTGCAGCAAAGCGGTTTATTGTCGTGGATGCCGTTGCCGATGAATTTGAGCGACGCCTGGTGGAGAAATTCCAGGCGTTAAAAATCGGAGACCCAATGGATGAGAGTACAGATGTTGGCCCCTTAGCGACGCCTGGGATTCTCAGAGATTTAGACGAACTCGTTCAAGTTTGCATTGAAAAAGGGTCAAAAGTCCTTACTGGCGGGCATCCCGTAGCCGATCGCCCCGGTAACTTTTATCCACCCACCATTTTGAGTGAGTTCCCACCAGGGACACCAGCAGACGCAGAGGAATTTTTTGGCCCCGTGGCGTTACTCTTCCGAGTGCCCGATATTGATGCCGCGATCGCTAGAGCCAATGCATCCCCCTTTGGACTGGGAGCCAGTGCCTGGACAACCGATCAACAAGAAGCCCAACGCCTAATTGACGAAGTTGAAGCAGGTGCTGTCTTTATCAATGGCTTAGTCAAATCCGATCCCCGTTTACCGTTTGGTGGAATCAAACGCTCCGGTTATGGACGGGAACTGGGAATTCAAGGTATCCATGAATTTGTCAACATTAAAACAGTTTGGATTAAGTAATCAGGGATTTTAAATTCTCAAACATACCTTGAATTTTACGAGTGTATTACACTACGCTCCTAAAAAGAATCGAACTTTAGTCCATCAAAGCTAAGAGCTTCCATAAATTTCAAATCTTAGCAAAAACTCAACTAAATATTAGGAAAACTGAAATGGGCGAAATGAATACCGCTGAACTGTTGGTACGTTGCCTGGAAAATGAAGGTGTCGAATATGTTTTTGGACTTCCGGGCGAAGAGAATCTCCACGTTCTAGAGGCGCTCAGACATTCTTCAATTAAGTTCATTACAACTCGTCATGAACAGGGTGCCGCCTTTATGGCAGACCTTTATGGACGCTTAACAGGAAAGGCTGGAGTCTGCCTATCTACGCTCGGCCCAGGCGCAACTAACTTGATGACTGGTGTAGCGGATGCCAACTTAGATGGGGCACCGTTGGTCGCGATCACCGGTCAGGTGGGAACCGATCGGATGCACATTGAATCCCACCAATACTTAGATTTGGTGGCGATGTTCGCGCCTGTAACCAAATGGAATGCCCAGATTGTTCGCCCTAGTAATACAGCTGAAATTGTCCGTAAGGCATTCAAAATTGCTCAGAGCGAAAAACCAGGAGCGGTTCACATTGACCTTCCGGAAAACATTGCTGCCATGCCAGTAACAAGTCAACCACTGGCTAAAGATGAGCGGGAAAAAACCTATGCCTCCTTTCGGAGTATCGGTAAAGCGGCTGTGGCTATTTCTAAGGCGAAAAATCCCCTAATTCTTGTAGGAAATGGAGCCATTCGTGCTAGTGCCAGTGAAGCGCTGACAGAATTTGCAACTCGGATGAATATTCCAGTTGTGAATAGTTTTATGGGGAAAGGTGTGATTCCCTATACTCATCCTTTGGCGCTGTGGACAGTAGGATTACAACAACGCGACCATGTGAGCTGTGCCTTCGATCAAGCCGATTTAATCATTGCTGTGGGTTACGACTTGATTGAATATTCCCCGAAAAAATGGAATCCCGAGGGCAAGATTCCAATTATTCATATTGGCATGTCCCCCGCAGAAATTGATAGCAGTTATATTCCCTTGGTGGAAGTTGTAGGGGATATTTCTGATTCGCTTTCTGAAATTATGAAACAAGCGGATCGGGAAGGCAAAACTGTACCCTCTGCTGTTGAATTGCGCTCAGACATCCGTGCAGACTACGAGCTATATGCAAACGATGAAGGCTTTCCGATCAAGCCGCAAAAACTGATTTATGACCTGCGGCAAGTCATGGGGCCAGAAGATATCGTAATATCCGATGTGGGTGCTCATAAGATGTGGATGGCGCGTCAGTATCATTGCGATCGCCCCAACACTTGTATCATTTCCAACGGCTTTGCGGCAATGGGAATTGCACTGCCAGGAGCAATGGCGGCAAAACTGGTATACCCGGAACGGAATGTCGTTGCCGTTACAGGGGATGGCGGATTCATGATGAACTGTCAGGAATTAGAGACAGCGTTGAGGGTGGGAACACCATTCGTAACGCTGATTTTTAATGATGGTGGCTATGGGTTGATTGAGTGGAAACAACAAAATCACTTTGGTGACTCCGCGTTCATCCGCTTTGGCAATCCCGATTTTGTCAAATTTGCAGAAAGTATGGGGTTAAAAGGATATCGGGTTAATTCGGCGGCAGAGTTGATTCCAACCTTGAAAGAAGCACTGGCTCAAGATGTTCCGACGGTGATTGATTGCCCGGTAGACTACGGCGAAAATCTCCGCTTTACCCAAAAAGCTGGCGATTTAAATTGCAAGATTTAGAAATTGGTCATATCTTACCCCCTCCCCTTAATAAGCTACGGTGTACACACATCTCGTAAATTCTCCTCACGATGCTGTATTGCGCCCCCCTAGCCCCCCAATTTTGGGGGGAACCGGAGTTCAAAGTCCCCCAGAATTGGGGGATTTAGGGGGCGAGAAAGACTTGTGTGTACACGGTAGCCTTAATAAGGGGGGCTGGGGGGATCTGAATTTGATGGGGGGAAGGATTGATAGTTCTTCTCGAAACCTGTGACACTACCAGTTGAATGCGCGATCGCTGATCTGAATTTTGGCGAAGGGCGTTTATCTGTAGGGGCGGGTTTAGGGAAAAAGATTGACAACCAACCAATAACTGAACATCAAAACCCGCCCTTTCCCAGCCGCATCCAGGCGAGGCCGGGTTTTGTATCAAAGTTATTTGTTAAAGTCAAAGATTG
>NZ_DATNPA010000649.1:0-4168 GCF_036703385.1 Allocoleopsis sp.
ATGTACTTCTCAGTAAACCAGTTAAAGACCAAATACTTGCTGGTTCTGCTGGGAGTACTCTTCAGTATATTGGCATCGGTAAAATACAAGAACTATTGATTCCGCTTCCACCTTTGGCTGAGCAGAAGCGGATTGTTGAGAAGGTGGATGAGTTGATGGGGTTGTGCGATCGCTACGAAGCCGCCAAGCAAACGCGAGACAACCTGCGGCAAGAACTGAGGGAAAGTGCGATCGCTTCTCTGATGAACGCCGAAACTGATGAGGAGTTGGATGCAGCTTGGACATTTGTCCGCGACAACTGGCACAACCTCAGCCAACAGCCTGAAGATGTAGACGGGTTACGGCAATCTATTCTGCAATTGGCTGTACAGGGGAAACTGACTCCTCAAATTTCAAGCAAAATAATTCTAAAGGAACTAATTGAGAAAATTACAACCGAAAGATTGTTTCTCCAGTTGAGTGAGCAAGACAAAAAGAAAATTCTTTTAGAATTTGATAAGACTTATGAAAAACTTGAAGAAAATGATTCCCAGATAACCATTGCTGCTAGATGTATCTGCGACTTCATTACAAAAGGCACCCATTTGATAATTTGTTTAAAAAGTTCTCCTTGCCCAGATTCTTCTGTTTTAGAAGTTGAGTTAATTGGATGTCCACAATGAGGGCAAGCTAATGCAGCCGTTGAAACTTTTCCATCACAAGCTGGACAGTTGGTTAGTTGCATACTGGTTATAGGATAAATTGTTTTTCTGAGATAATTCCAGTAAAAATTTTCTTGGAATTGCTTAAGATATGTTGTCTTGTCTAGAGAATAAACTAATAATTCCTTGAAAAGGTTCAACTAACACGGTTGGTATTATCATTACAAGCACCAGTTTAATAATATAAGCTCTTAAGAAGCTTGCTCCTATTTTGAAAAGCGTTTTTATGACAAGTTTTGTAGCGCGTCTTACTTTGGCGTAATCCATAAGTGATTGAGTTAATTCAACTGTGTATCTCAATCATGCAGGGGTAGTGTATACATTCAAGATGACGTTATGTTTGCGTTATGTTTGATTAATGCTTTTCAGTCTAAAATTTAATTTCACAAACCATCAAAACGATCTTCGGCTCGATGTCAGTCCAGCGCAGAGCATCGCTTCCCCTACAAAGGCATCAGTGTGCTGGTTCAACGAGAGGGCGCGAAAGACTTCTTCTGGAAATCTACCATCCGCGACCTCGACGAAACCGACTGGGAAGAAAACAAGCTTGACATCCACCATATTTTCCCAAAGAAATGGTGTGAGAGCCAAGGTATTGCACCAGCCCGTTACAACTCCATCCTCAACAAGACCCCAATTTCGTACAAAGCAAACCGGATGATTGGCGGACAAGCCCCCAGTGCCTACTTAAACCAGCTTCAAACCCATAAAGCGGTTCAGTTAGACGATGCAAACATGGATGCCATTTTGATGACCCATTGCATTGACCCAGCAATGCTCCGGCAAGACGATTTTGAAGGCTTTATCACTTCAGGGGGTGACAATCGGCTCAAAAGATTGGTAGAGCTTGGTTTTCATCCACTTGAGTCCTCAAAAGATATTAGCTTATTGACAGGTTTATTGAGAATTGGTATTTAGACTAGTTTCCGGTGCGAAACTCAAGCCACGAAACGAGCGTGAGCGCTGTTAAGGAAGCTAATTTTAGGCTGAAGTTATTGGTAATCTAGAAACCAACAAGTTAACAGCTGTGAGCCTAAATAATGGGTTATAACTAGACGAGCTAAATCGAAGATTTCTTCCTGAGGGAGAGCTAGTAATAGATGAATGGCAGAAGAAGCCAGATGGAAAATCTTTGAGATCTTAATTTGGCTTGAATCTAGATTGAGTTTTCTGTACTAAAGCCCGACTAATAATAGTCAAATTGTGGGCGATAATCCCCAAGCCAACCCAACGTTCAAAACCTAAATCTCCCCGATACAAACAGCGATTGAAGCCAAAGCTTCTTTTGAGATAGCTGATACGCCCTTCCACACCATTGTGCCAGTAACGCCCTTGTCGGAAATATCGTTGTTTTTCATGTTGCTGTCGCTGCTGTGATTTATAACCAGATTTTGGTAAAATAATTTGCTCAACTCCCAACTCAGAAGCCAAATTCTCGTTAGGTTGAGAAAAAACGCCTCGATCAGCACTGACTTGCTTAGGTGGATGACTAAACTGTTGTTGATGCTGTTCTAAGCTGTCACGCCATTGCTGAGTATCATGAGGGTTCCCATAAAGCACCCGATAGTTACTGATAATTCCTCCATCCACTTCATCTAACCAAACTTTGTGTCCAAATTCCACCAAAACGTTGGTTTTACCGCGACAGATGATGTCACTATGGCTTTCAAAAATACTGACGAGTTTCTCCGAGGAAGGAACTTTCTGGAGTTGGAAAACCCGACGATGAGTCTGGTCAATTACTTGGATAACACGAGGGATGAATAGGCGCAAGGCTTGGCTAAGTTTTTCGGCTGGCAAGCTCTTGATATTTTGGATAAGTCTTTGTACGCCTTGAGCTTGTTTCAGGCAGGCTTGAGCAACCTCAAGTAGTTTTTCATAAGCTTGTTTTCTTTGCTCACTTCCTCGTTGGGTACGGGTTCGTGATAAGCTATCTATGCGTCGAGAAATTCTCCTGGCTGTGCGATGACGATTGCGGAAAAGTTGAGTGTTGACTGAACAGTTGTGCTGTAACAACAACCTTCTGGCTTGTTGGAGAAGACGAGTTAAAACTCTAACTCCATCTACCAATAAACTGTTATCCGAAGGGAAATGAATATTAGTTTCCACTACAGTGCCATCAGTCCTCATTCTCTTCCCCTGAGTAATTTGGAGTTGGGTGGCGTATACAGTGAGACGCTGGTTGAACTGTTTGAGAGTTTCGCCTTGAATGAGATTAGCCCACCGCAGCAAGGTACTCTTAGTGGGAAGTGGATTAAAATAAACCCGGCAAAACTGCCGTAAGACAATGCTTTCGTTAACCTGTTTAATCGTTTTGGAGTAACTGATTGAGCGTAAGTGCTTGAGAACCAACATCCGTACAATCACCACGAAAAAGCGTCGAGTTTCTTCCCGTTTGAGTCGTATGTGGGTAGCGCTGCGATAAGTCAGCGGCTATTAACTTGAGCAATATTTCATCCGAGAGCAGCTGATCAATTACTGCTAGCTCCTCGTCGGGGTTCCCAACGAAATGAAGGATAGCGCAGAAATCGGGGTCAGCATCATATCGAATCCGTAACACCTGTGGTCAGCCCTGAGAGATTGGAGAAATTTCTTTCTATGTCACCATCACTGTAAGGCTTTCGGGTTTCGCACCGGAAACTAGTCTAAGTAAGAGTGAGAATAGACTTGGGAGCCGACCTGTTCTCGATATAGACCTGATTGGCACTGGTAAACGTCAGTTAATTGTATTGTTTGGGGCTTTTGTGCCTTATCACCTGGGTCTAAAATGAATAGTTCCATTGGTTGGAGGTGTTGAGTAAATGTAAACCTGACGGGAATTAACTTAATTCCTGGCAGTGAGATTATCTCTTTGATTTCCTTGCGTTTAATTTGTTTACTCACGTCTCTCTATCTAACTCTTCTCCAAAATCAAAACACCTAAGTCAATAAGCTTTTGATGCACTGCTTCAAGACCCTGCTCGCAAAAATAATACTTCTTTCTTCTGAACAACCTACTAGAACCTGGTGGGTTTTGTTTTTAATGAGCTTGTTATGAGATAGCGCCAAGATATGTATAACATCTGAAATGCTTATTTCACATTAGCTGCGAATTCGGTGACAGTACGGCTGAAAAACTTTTTTAAATAGGTCTACATTATTCCCAAAATAGAAGAAAGCTGAGTCAAAATCTGGAGCATTTTTATTGATTGTTCGGGCACCTGGTACAAATTCAAGTCTGCCATTCCACTTGGCTACGGCATCCGCTTCACTGAGTAGCTTACCAGTGCCTTTATTTGATTCTGTGCCAGCCTTCAGTAAAGCGATAGCCTCAGTAACGTTACCCGCTTGGTACTGTTCCAGCAGTTTCTTCACCCAAGGTAGTGGAGTTGAGTAGGGAGGATTCATGAAGACTGTCCCTCTCCAAATCTGTGCCAGTCCGTTATCCTCTTTCGTGTAGTGTGCTTTAGCCGGAACTGTTTTTTCAG
>NZ_DATNPA010000650.1:0-11130 GCF_036703385.1 Allocoleopsis sp.
CGTGACCCCCACCATTCGCAGGAAAAGGTCATAACCTTGGAGACATCTATCTACAATCCATGCCAGAGCCAGGAAGGCAAAAACAGAAGCTCCCATGTAGTGGTAAACAAAAGTACAGCGCGTTACTCTTGCCCAAGGTAATAAGTTAGCGACATAGTTTGCAATCAAATAAAGTGGAATCCAGAACTCCGCTAGTTGAACAACAGGAATAGTCTGATTGGCGGTTGTCCCAGATACTGTTACCCAAGTTCGGATTCTGAAAATCAAGCTCGAGAGTATAACAACAATTGCGATCGCAGATAGCCACCACAACACTGGATTCCCCATACCGTGTACATCATAGTAAATAATTTTTGGCGGATTCTGCTGGGTGGGGAAAAATAAAGGTGAACTTGGCGGTGGAGCTTCGTCAACTTTCTGGAAATAATACCCCATAGGACGAAGCATCAGAGGCCAAGTGTACCAGGCAGAGCAATAAGGATGTTCCTGTGGACTACTGCCAACATGTTGGTGGTAACTGAGTATTTGCCTTTGCAAGTCCCAAAAGCCTGGTTTTGGATAAAGCAGCAAGTGAGGAATCCAAAGCAGACCATAGACTACAGCAGGGATAATACATAAGTTCAAAATAATCTGTAGAAAGTTAAGTTGTGTTAAATTTTGCAACGGTGTCGGAGTACCAATCGAATTGTCAAAATCTTTAGCATGTAAAGGTTTTTTTGGCAATGAATCAGCCGCTAAAAATCGAGGAAATTTTAGCGATCGCATAACCCAAGCAACCATCAAAATTAGATAAATACCCAATAAAAACCAGAGGCCATTCCACTTAACAGACACCGAAGCTCCAAAACAAATACCAGAAAGAGCCAACCAAAACTCACGCCGCTTTTGCTGATGCTTCAGTGCTAAGAGTAAACACCATTGACCCAACAGCCCAAAGATGACCAAATAGACGTTATTCAGGGCATAGCGGGACTCAACTAGAAATAGACCATCAACAGCCACAAACAGACTTGCGATAAACGCATAGCTGCGACGGTGACTCAGCTGATAAGCAATTCCCCCCACCACAAGGGGAATTAGGGAACCCGTAAGGGCGTTCAGCCATCGATAACTAAAGCTCGTTAGCTGAGACCCGGTTAAAGTGTTTACCGTCTCCTTCCCAAAGGGAAAGTGACGACCCAGCCAGATGCCAATAGCAATTAAATATTTACTTAGAGGCGGATGACCATCAAAAAAGGGAGTGTGGGTTAGATAGTTGTTGGCAAACTTAGCATAGTAAACTTCATCAAACACGAGGATATTGGGCTGGCTCAGTCCCCAAAAACGCAAAAATACCGACAGGAAAAATAGGCTCGCCATTCCCATCCAGAAGCAAGCAAACGACTTCCTGGAAGACTTGGTAGATACAGTCATACGCTCATGTGCATTAAAGTTGCATTCAGCAAGGGCTGAAGTCCTTACTACACGCAGGATGCTTTGGAAAAATGAATGACGATTAGCTTATCATTAATCACCTATTAGTCAGTGAGTTTGGCAGTCAGTGGTTAGTTGACTTATAACCAATAACCAATCATCTTGAAAAAATTTCACCGTCGTGTCCCCCGGTTGATCAGACCCAGTATGGCGGCAAAGATTGCAGAGCCGATGATTGACCAAATAATCGGAAACGACCGACCTCCCAGGTTGAGAGAAAAGAAGACAGGGAGGTGAAATTCACGAGCCACCCAAATTCCAATGTACGCACCAATAACCCCGACGACAATCGAGGCAAGGAGGCCACCTGTCGAGTAGCCAACTAACACCTGCCCCAGGCTGCCACAGATAGCTGCAATCAGCAGCAACAGTAGAATCTCTATCAGTGTCATGAGTACCCCCAGCAGTGATATAAAGTCACTGATATATTCGCATACCTGAGCACTGAATCCTCATCGGTGTTCCTCCTTGTCCCATGCTCAGAACGGATAGGTTATTTCTGCCAATCTGGTCTAGGTCTAAGCCTCCAAAGAACGCGCCATCCTGATGGTGTCTGGCAACACACCAACCAAAAGTGCCAGTGCTTCATCTGGGAGTTGAGCTATTGTTTCAGCGTCAAAGTAGTATTCAAACTGAGTGAGAATCTGCTGAGCGCGTTTCACAGGCACTGGATTGTCTGTAATTTGTTTGGTCAATCGAATCCACTGCCGCCGCAGCGCATAAGCCCGCTGTCGCTCTTCAGGAGATTCAGGACGAATCAAGGAAAAATTGCCCAATGGCAGTGCTAGCTTACAATCACGATCAACGAATCCTCCTACCGCCGCGCCTGGGCCTGCAAATTCTGCATGATAACGTTTATAAAGAATTAAACCATTGCGACGCCGACTATTGACCACTAGCAGGTCATGACTATCAATTGGAATTGGCTCCATAGGTCGATTACTTAACCAAAGCTCATTAATTTGACTAAAACTCCCCCGAAGTAGGAGGTCTGCGCCTTGGTGGTTTTGGAGGAGGGCTCGAACCAGAGGTCTCAGTACAGAGCATCTCTAAGTTAAGAGATGATTGAGTCAGAAAATGATACCAAATTATTAGATTATCAGGTATTTAGAGACCTAGGCTCTTTTACTGGCTCATAATAACAGTCAGCTATTTTTAGCTACTCTTGTGCTCCAGCTACTTTGAGACATTTCACTACTTCCGGATGACCATTGAACTCTGCAAGCATCAAAGCGGTATAGCCACCCTGATTCTTCATATTGACATCTGCACCAGCATCTAGAAGCATTTGCACCGCTGCTGTATAACCCCGATGAGCTGACCACATCAACGCGGTAGCACCAGCCTTATCCCGGTAATTTACTTGAGCACCAGCCTCCAATAGGTGCCCTATATTCGTGATGTCTCCCCGATTCGCTGCCTTCATCAAAAGTGTTTTCCCGTCAGCGCTGGTGATATTGGCATCTGCACCCGCCTCTAACAAAACTTTAACGGTTTGGGCGTGACCCTGAGATGCTGCCAGAGTAAGAGGTGTTTCACCCTGGTTTTTAGCATGAAAATCCGCTCCTTTTTGTACCAAAGCTGCCACAATCTCTGTGTAACCGTGTAAGGCTGCCAGGCTCAAAGGTGTATCGCCCAGATGATTTCTTGCCTCAATATCCGCCCCCGCTTGAAGCAGGATATCCACCACGGAAGGATGACCCTCCACAGCGGCAAGATGTAAAGCTGTTTCTTGGTCTTTGTTTCTGATATTGATGTCAGCCCCAGCGTTCAGTAAAGCTGTGACAACAAGGCGATGACTCCCCGCTGCTGCCGCCATCAACGCGGTTTCTCCTCTTTGGTTTTGGGCATTTACATCAGCACCCGCATTCAATAAAACTTGCACAACATCGGTGTGCCCTTGGTCGGCGGCTAATGTGAGAGCCGTTTCACCGTCTTGGTCTTGGGCATTGAGATTAGTCGCGGTGATTAACAGCTGGACAATCGGCAAATACCCTAGTTCAGCGGCCTGCATGAGAGGGGTTCTGCCATCTAGATTGGGGGCGTCTGCCCTGACTCCATGTTCTAACAAGACTTGTACTACCTGAGAGTGGCCTTCACTGGCGGCTAGGTTCAAGGCACCCTCACCAAGGGTGGCATCTGCACCCTTTTCTAGCAAGGCTTTTACCACTTCGGTATGGCCTTTCTGAGTGGCTAGGTTTAAGGCCGTATCATCATCTTTATCTTGGACATTGACATCAGCTCCCGCACCCAGCAAGATTTGGACTATCCGGAGATAACCTTTGTGGGCTGCCGCCATGAGTGCCGTGCTGCCATCATCGTTTTTGATATTGACATCCGCACCAGCGGCTACCAATGTTTGCACAACATCAACCCGCTCAGCGGCCGCTGCCAGCATTAAAGCCACCAGACCATAGCGTTTTCTGCGCTGGTTGGGATTGGCACCGGCTGCTAGCAACACACGTACTATTTCGGTGTAGCCGGAGTGGGCTGCAAACATTAATGCAGTGGTGCCATCGCGATCGCTAGTATCGAGATTAGCCCCCTGTGCCAAGATTGCTTTAAATTGAGCCAGTTCACCCCTTTGAGCCGCTTTTAGGAGTAAAACGTCTGTATTCGAGGTCATTTCTTCAGCCTCTTGAAGAGCGCATAGTCAACTTAGCGCCAAATCAGCTCTTTGAGAAGTCGCTTCTTGGAGAAGTGCGATTCAGAGCTAATCAGACTTTAGAGAAAATGACAGCTATGCTAAGTTAAGTTTTATCAAGATTCTTAAGCGGCTCTCTCAAATCCTATGAACCTGACTATTCCCGAATCCGTTAAAGTTTGGTCTCAATTCTTTCACCCCACTATCATGTGGGTCATACTGGCGCTCTCAATTTATGCTCTGTATTTGGGGATTCAAGTCCAACGTACTCGCTATGCTGACAGCGATCTCAAGAAAGAGCTGATTAAGGGACGATATAACGTTAAGCACTATCAAATTGGTTCAGTGCTGCTAGCCCTGATGGTTGTTGGCGCGATCGGGGGAATGGCAGTCACCTACATCAACAATGGCAAGCTATTTGTAGGGCCCCACTTACTCGCTGGTTTAGGCATGACAGCACTCATCGCCATGTCCGCCTCTCTCTCTCCTTTTATGCAGAAAGGGCAGAACTGGGCACGCTTCACCCACATTGCGCTAAATGTTGTCCTTTTGGGACTATTTGGCTGGCAAGCTATCACAGGTGTAGAAATTGTACAGCGGATTGTGAGCAAAATGTAACATTTTTGTTACTACTCATTTGATTAAGTCTGAACCAAGGTTGATACTGGGCAGGTTAGCAAGTTGACAGCTTCAATCAGTGACCAGTGATTCAGTTATCAGTGACCAGGAATTATTAGGGATTGAACCCCAATAATAATACCTACCACCTTTTTTAGGTGGGGGACTCTTACTCCCACCTTTCCGAAAAGCAGCGACCAACTCAACTGGTCACTGTTCACTGCGTAACTGTTCACTTGTTGATGTGCTCTAGCGCTCCAACCTAACGCTCGTAGGCTCCTACCGCTACGCTATAACCTTCAAACCTTCAACTTGCAACCTTCAACCCTTTGATCAGCGATCGCTCACCGCTTCTGGCTTTTTTTAGGCATGGCTATACCCAAGCTGGCGTGAAAGTCTTCCTGGACTTTGTGTGTCAAGCGCCGAGAAACCTGTCTCACCACTTGGCGCATTAAGCTATCGCCTGTGCTTTGAATCAAGGATTGGGGCAATTTTTGGATAAACCGAGGGAAGCGAATGCCAACCGTCAGATCAAGCTCCCACTCTATACGAGTGACGGCCTTGGGCAAGGCAGCCCCTTCCTGCTCCTTCTCTTGAAAATATTCGCTGGTTGGCACCTCGACAAAGGTTTGAGAAGCCTGGAAGTCAACCTCATATCCCGGAGCCACATAATTTGGGATGGGGACTGTCCGAATTCTGTAGACTTTATCCTCTTGAGGGAGCAGTTCTAAACCAATTTTTGGCTCTACCTCATAGCCAAACGACCCAAAGCGCCCAATGACCAAAGCGTAGGCATTCCGGTCAATCGGTTCGACCTTCATGGGGTGAGCGCAGCGGCTAAACCAATTCTGATGCACATCCAAATAGGCAGTGACTTGCTCAGCATCAGCATACAGTTCCATAAAGTCTTGAAAGTGGCTGTGAAAATGAGTGACTTCACTGGTTGAGTCAGGTACTTGTGTCACGAAACTATCAGCCTCTGCAAAACCTGATTGAGCATTTATTGGGGTGTGATCAACTTCAATCGGTTGATTATCAGCAAATTGTGAATACATACCTGCTCCACTAGCTTGGTTGACGATTGTCTATGTTAAACATTCCCACTTGCGGTACAAATTCTCACTTAGAGTTTCGTCAATTTACGGTAAAGATGAGTACACATTTATAAAGTTCATACAATTGAGGAGTTAGGGTTTACTGCCAAAGAGAGAATTTCTCGCTCACTTAGCATAGCCTGTGAATCTTGTAGTCAACCAGAGTAAATGACGGAGAGAGGAATGAAAGCATTTGTTGCCGGAGCTACAGGCGAGACAGGACGCCGAATTGTACAAGAATTGGTTAAGCGCAATATTCCGGTTCGGGCGCTGGTACGAAACTTGGAGACAGCGAAGGAAATTTTGCCTGCACAGGCAGAACTCATCGTGGGGGATGTGTTAAAGCCAGAGAGTCTCAGTGCTGCGATCGCAGATAGTACGGTTATCTTGTCAGCGACCGGTGCCAAACCCAGCTTCGATCCAACGGGGCCCTACAAAGTAGACTATGAGGGTACGAAAAATCTGGTAGACGTAGCCAAGACCAAAGGCATTGAACACTTTGTCATGGTCTCTTCTCTATGTGTATCCCAACTTTTCCATCCACTCAACCTGTTTTGGCTGATTTTGGTGTGGAAGAAGCAAGCGGAGGAATACCTGGAGAAAAGTGGCTTGAGTTATACGATCGTGCGGCCTGGGGGTCTAAAAAACGAAGATAACCCAGATCCCGTTGTCATGTCATCAGCAGATACCCTGTTTGATGGCAGTATCCCTCGGACGAAAGTGGCACAAGTTTGTGTTGAGGCACTGTCGCAACCGGAAGCAGGCAATAAAATTGTAGAAGTTGTTGCGAAGCCAGAGGTTCCCGATAAAACCTGGGATCAGCTATTTGCTGGGGTGGTCTGAGGGGGGAAATGACAAGCTTTCATCGGCTGGCAACAGTTACGCCTTTTTTTGATCAGCGTAAGGCGTATTCATTGGGGTGCATCTACCACCCTGGCACAAAGCCAAAAGCTTAAAATTCCAAAAAGAGATTTTTCTCCAGATTTGCCTTGAGGAATCTACTTGCTAAAATCAGTGCCTTAACGCTAGCAGTTATGCTGTTTGAGTTCTCTAAAGGCAATTGGGTACAGCGATTTTATCCTAAGTATCCAAAAAGTGTTTATGGGACGCCGCCCCTGGTGATGAAGGGGGGCGATCCCTACATTCGTGCCTTGATGCGAACGATCACGGCAAGTGAGGCGAATGACTCCCAACCTTATACACTCCTTTATGGGGGCGAACATGCCTGGGATTTGAGCCGTCATCCAAACCGCTGTGTCCCGATTGTGGCTGGCCCCAATCTGGGCAACTGTACAACGGCGGCGGGACGCTATCAGTTTATTAATACGACCTGGGATAAGATGGCAAAGCGCTATCATCCCCAACCTTTGGGTTTTTGGATTTGGCGAAACTATAGCTTTCAGCCGGAATATCAGGACGCTGTTGTTTACCGTTGGTTGAGTGACAAGGAAGCTTGGGGCGTCGATCTTTCTAAACAACTCCGCAAAGGACGAGTCAATGATGTGTTGCGTCGGCTGTCTGGGACATGGACGAGTCTGGGTTATGGGATAGAGACTAATTCGATGTCGGGGTACTTGCCCACGATTTATCAACGGATGCTGAAGGAGGAGTTGAAAAAATAAGCATGAAAAAAATCACCTTCACCTAACTCCTGGCGGGGCGTTTAAGGGCAGCGTCACGGTAAACGTTGTTCCCTCGCCGACTTTGCTGTTGATGGTAATGGAACCGCCATGTAGGTCAACGGCATTTTTGACGATAACTAAACCTAGACCTGTTCCAGGAATTCCCTCAACATTGACAGCTCGATGGAAGGCTTCAAATAAACGGAGTTGGTCTTCCTCAGGAATGCCAATGCCTTCATCTTGTATCTGGATTTCGATCTTGCTGTCCTGGCAAGTGAGAACCAATTGAATGGTGCTACTCACAGGAGAATACTTGATGGCGTTAGAGAGTAAGTTACTGACAATATACTGCAAAAGTTTTTTATCTAAATTAGCAGCCGTGTAAGAACTGAAATTGGATTCAATCTCACCTTCAGCACTTAAACCTTGAAGCGTAAAGATAATAGTATGTTCGCGACCAGAACCTTGTTGTAACTCTTCCACAAGCGAGCGGCAGAACTGAATTACATTCATGGGAGCAGGGTTAAACTCTAATTTTCTAGCTTCAGCTTTACCAACGAGTAGGACTTCATCCAACATTTGGGTCATGTGCTTGATGTTGGAATAAATGCGATTGTAGTGTACTTGTTTCTTCTCTTCAGTCCACTTGTGGTTGTAATGCTCTATTAGCTCCGTAGACCCCATGATGGAAGTTAAAGGGGTGCGAAACTCATGGGATGCTATCGAAATAAAACGAGATTTGAGTTCGTTGAGTTCCCTTTCTTTTTTTAGAGTCTCCCGCAGTTCGTTTTCTGCTTGTTTCCGGTCAGTGATATTACGTATAATTGCCAATACTTCATTGCCGTTACTAATAGCAAATCGTGCTTCCCAATAGACCGTAGTTTCCTGCCAAGACCACTCTTCCTCTAAGATTTGAAGCTCACCCGTTTGTCTAGCTCGTTCCACACGGTCGAGAAATCGTTGAGCTAGGGGTGCTGGCAGAATCTCCTCTACTTTTTTGCCACGAAAGTCAGTTTCGTAGAGGGACAGCATACTTTCTTTTGAGCTTTTATAACCCACGACAACGCCATCCCGATTGATGCGAAACATTAAGTCGGGAATCGCATTGATAAGGGCTCGGTTGGTTGCGATGCTACTCCGCAGTGCTACTTCGGTACGCTTTTGCTGAATCACGGTTTGCTCTAATTTAGTGAGATTATACCGAAGCTCTAACTGGGCGATAACTTGCCGTCCCAAGACTTCGAGGGCAGTGAGTTGCTGGCTAGTCAGTTGGTGTGGAACTCGGTCAATGACGCAAAGGGTGCCAATGGGGCAGTAATTGGGCGTAACTAGGGGAACTCCTGCATAAAACCGGATATTTGGGTCTAACAAAACCAGTGGATTGGTGGCAAAGCGCTCGTCTTCTAAAGCATTGGGCACAATCAGGGGCTCGGAAGGAGAGAGAATCGCATGAGCGCAGAAGGCTAAATCCCTCGGTGTTTCTGTGGCATCTAGACCGACTTTGGACTTAAACCACTGCCGATTTTGATCGACCAAGCTGACTAGAGCAATGGGAGTGCCGCAAATCGCAGAGGCTAGTGTTGTCAGGTCGTCAAACGCTTGTTCTGGAGCGGTATCGAGAATTTGATAATCATAGAGTGCCTTCAGCCGCTCTAGTTCATTGGGTGGGAGCGGTGCTGGTTTGGCTTCTGGCGTGGGAAGCACAGGGACTGCTGAAGCCTGTTTCTGGAGGTTTTCCGGCTGGCGGTTGTCCTGAGAACGAGGAGAAAAGTAGCTCTTGAGTGCTTGCTGAGAGCGCTGGAGGATTTTAGTAATGGTGCCCAAAATCTTTTACCTATCATTAATTTAAAAGGACTGGAGTTGAGAGGTTGTTCTAGCTCAACTTCACAGCTGAACTCCAGAAACCGACGAAGGAAGCTCTAGTTCTTTCTCAATGAAAGGTCACACAAAAGACGTTTTGCAACCGTATATTTACGGAGCAGATTGTTTTTCTCTATCTTAGGAATTGCCAAAAAATAAGTTATCTAATCTTGTGGAATGGGCATCTTGCCGGCCTTTGCACAGGCATGACAGGCGAGACGCCTGTCCCACAAGAGGTAGCTGGATATTTTTTTATTTGGAAGTCCCTTCAATCCAATTCACGGTAAATGATTGGTGAATTGTGCGATCGCATCCACCCTCAGTGATATCTCTAGCAGTTCCTCTAGTTGATTGAGGTTGAGGGTTTGCAAGCGAGTCTCTACATCTTCTGGAACTGTCCCGAAGCGAAGGGTAAATTGCCTCGATGAACAGAGTTTAGTTTTCTTTGGGTACAAGCGCAACTCGAAAACCCAGTGCATCCAGTAGCTCTACTAAGGTGTAAATTTCTGCACCCCCGCTTTGTGTCAGTATCTTGTCGAGTTTCTCGTGGTGCTGTTTAGCTGACTCTGAGAGCTTATTACTTTCTGCATGAGCCTCAGCAACTTTTCTCAAGGCGTTGCGAAGCAATTCGGGTTCAGGGTCTTTTTCTTCTAAAAGAGCTTCAATATAGCCAGTCGCGTGTTCGGGGTCTTTGAGACATTCAATCAGAAACTCGCGGTAGCTATCGCTGGTCGGCATTTTCACGTTTTTCATAGTCTACCCAATACTCCTTAGCTCTACGAATGTCTTGTTCTTGGGTGCTTTTATTTCCACCGCAAAGGAGAAGCACGATTTTCGATCCGATTTGTCCAAAATAGACTCGGTAGCCGGGGCCATAGTTAATCCTTAATTCAAAGACACCTTCTCCCACTCCAGCGTAGTCTCCTAGATTGCCTAGCTCAACTCGCTCCAGCCTTGCATCAATTTTAAATTTGGCTTTGCTATCCCGCAGGGAATAATACCACTCTAAAAAAGGAATTCTGCCATCCGCTGTAATGTAACGCCGAATTTCCTTGGGTTGTGTTTCCATTATTCCACCCTAGCCCCTGAGCAGTTCAATAGTAGGGCTAATCGTGCTTTATATGCAGAGACAATGTAGAGGGATGCGATCGCGCCATGCTTGTTGGAGCGATCGGATTAAGGTGTTCATGGCAATGCGGTGGCGGTTGGTTTCCAAGGGTTCATCGTCGTCAAAGATTAAGTTAGTGGGAGGCATGGGGGGTTCCCAGTCCAAGATTTCTGTAGTCTTAGCTGACATCTTACGACCCTCCCGATTTTGGGTGATTTTATCTCCTATATTCAGGTTAAGCTGAGTTTGTTAGGCAGGGAGAATTGCTTCAATATTCTTCTGCACCTGTTTAAGTTCCTGACGCTGCTGGGCAATCCAAGCTTTTTCAGCCTGACGCTGTTCCTTTGTTTCTTTGTCAGCTTTCTCCTGCTGCTCTAGGGCGTTTTCATAACATGAGATGATCTGCTTGATGGCTTCATCAGCTAATTCCACTCGCTTATAAAAAATCGAGGCAATATTTTCAATAACCTTGTTAAAGGTTTCCTCTACAGATTCATTAAATTTCTCAAATACCAAATCATAGACCTTCTGTTTCACTTGAATATGAAGCTCATCTTCACTAGGACCGCCGAACAAAAATGACCCAATCGCAGCAGCAGCACCCCCAGCTAATAGCAATGGTACAAGCCCAAGTCCCGTGAATAGCAACAGTGCACCCACTGTTACTCCACCTGCACCAATACCTCCCATTACACTTATACCACCCTCCTG